>JBDKJB010000001.1:0-23833 GCA_039796835.1 Pseudomonadota bacterium
CGTCTGTGACCGGTAGTTACCAGGGTATTTGCAGATTCCACGTTTTCCAGCAATGAGCAACAGTGGGCTGCAAAGGAGAGATCGTCGTCGGCCACCAGCAAATGCTCATCAGGTGAAAAAATAGAGTCCCACCCCGAGTAGGAATATCGGGTAGCCACCACCGGCCGCATGTGGGCGCAAGCCTCCGGAAGCTTGATGTTTGATCCACCCCCAGAATACAGAGGAACGATACATATCGCCGCATCTGCATAGGCTTGGTCCAAATCTTTCACAAAGCCCCGCGCCTGACAGTTCGGAAAGGTGTTCAAGCGATTCAACTGGACCGAGGTTGCTTTGCCGACAATGCTCAACTGAGCGGTGGGTACCCGAGTCAGGATGAGCGGCCAAATGTGCTTCAAAAAATGCTCCACACCGTCGATGTTGGGCTGCCAGGACATCATTCCGACAAACAGTAGCGTCTGGAGGCCGGTGGTGGGCGGTGACGGCGGCAGACGTGGGAAGGAGGGTATGTTGGGCAGCACTGAGGATCGTAAATATGAGAATTCCTGCTGGTCCCTATCGCACACGAAGAGGAATTCTCGGTTCTGTGCTCGCGAAAGGCGCAGCCGAACTGAGATCAGCAGCTGATGCAGTACTTTGACGGTTTCTTTCAGCGCGGTTGACGGGCGCTTGATCCCGGAAAGCGAAGGTCGGTACACCGGATCATCAAAATCGATGAGAACCGGAGTATGGGGAGGCAGGTGCAGCTTCATCAGCGGAGCGATGTAGCGACAGACCAGCAGCGAATAGGCAGGCAAATCGACGACACCTTGCACCAAATGGTCCAAGCGCGCAGATCGCACACTCAGCCACGGGGCGTCGAACAACCCGTTGGGGACGAAGTGCAGCCTGTAGAGTGTGCCGCTGCCGAGATTTTCGGGCAGGGTGGACACTGACGGGGCGACAGCAGCCTCGACAATCTGCAACACGTCCGTGCGCATGCAGGTGCCGAGCGCTTTGAGCAAAAAATGGGTGCGTTGACCTGCACCGTATGTGGTGCTCAGCGGGTCATGAAAGGTGATCAGCAGCGCTTTGCCTGGTATGCGTGCAGTGGTCACTTGGAGGTGGACATATGCCTGAGTTTGAGATATTTCAGGTAAATCGTGTCGCGCACATACCTGCCCAGGATGCGTCCGTTTTCGCCGTCACGCCACCCCCCGTACAGCAAATAAAAGCGCACCCAGATGAGCCAGGGATAAATGTGAATCTTGATCCAAGTTGCCTTCACGCCATTGGCATGCATATCTTCAGCTGACAGCTTTGTATATAAGCCTATTTTTGAGTAAAGGCCATCAATGCTGTCGCAGCTGTAGTGCAGGATCGGTTCGTTGAGAATGAAAATCTTGGCATTGTCGAGTTGCAAAGCCTCATGAATGATTCTGCTTCCGCGGAAGCTGATTTTGCTCCGTCGAAACAATCGAACAATATACTGAGGCGAGCGCACGGGATAGAAAGAACTGACTTGAGCTCCCAAGAAATACCAAAGATATCGAATCGAAAACCCATCGACAGGAGCTTGGTTGGGGACAAAAAAATCAGTTTCCTTCAAGGCTTTGATGGTGCTCTGAAGCTCGTCTGAAAGCACCTCATCCGAGTCCAGGGCCAATACCCAGTCGTGCGTGCACGAGTCCTCTGCAAATATCCGCTGGTCGCGAAAATTATCGAACTTTCGGTGCAGCACCCGAGTTCCGCACGATTCTGCAATTGAAAGGGTGTTGTCTGTGCTGCCAGAGTCTATGACGACGATCTCATCTGCGACTGCGCTGATGGCAGTCAATACTTGATGCAAGCGGCGTTCGCTATTGAAAGTCAAAACGTAGCTGGACAGGGGTGTGCTCATGCTCAAATCATAAACTTAGGCAAGCCAAAATGCTCGCGCAGCTGGTCTGAAATACGTTGGTATACGGGTTCAGGCTTGAGTTTGACAAAGTGCGCAAATGAAGGCGAATGCTGCACTCGCGTTCGTGGGAAGAAGCGGCCCAGCAAACGGTAGTTGTCGTAGCGCGTGACCTGGCTGGTCTGGGTGAATGGATCGAAGCGAATGCCGGTGGCCCGGATGGTGGTGATCTGGATGCTGCCTTCCTCTGGCACATAACCCACGGTGGGGATCTTCAATTTGCCCAATGCAGCGCCAATGAAGGGCTCGTCGGCCAGTTGAAGCTTGTTGCGATGGAACGAGCCCAACAGTTCCTTGTGATGTTCGACGAGGTCAAGCGCAGTGGCAAAGAAACGGTCGGCCTCGGTACCTTGACGAAAATAAAACACACCAGAATTCAGGCTGCACATGTAATCAATGCCCAGCGTCTTGATCACGTCAGCAATCTCAAAACCATACCAGCGGCCGGTCGTAAGCCGCGTGCCGGGGCTGGAGAAACCCGGACCCTGCAGTTTGGCCCATTGGCGGTCCATGTCTTTTTTGAGCAGGATGCAGTCGGAATCAACAAACATCGACTCATCAAAGGGGCTGACCTCGTTCATGCGCAGCTTGTTCAGGCAGCCGTGAAAGCCGGGTTTGGCGTCCATGAAGGCGATGTGGTCGATGAAAGGGCGATAGCTTTCCGGAATGGCCATGGCGCGATCGGTGACCACGCAGACTGGGCGGGACGGGTCGTTAAGCTTCAGCGACAGCACCAGGTTCATGGCCAGGTCCAGATAGAAGCGGCTGCCAGTGGCGAGGGTGATGTAGCCTTGCATGGAGGTGTGTGTCAGTGTGGGCTCCGATGGCGGTGCCAATGGCTCAGTTTATCCACTGCGGTGGATTCCAACCCTTCCGGACGCCCGGCAAGATGCCAGGTGGCGAGTGACCACAGGGTGAAAAACACCACGCCTGTCAGAATGGCGAGGGCCAAGGGGGCATCAGGCAGCACCAGATGGGTGACCAGGCCGTACATGAGCAAGCTGCCAGCCAAAGGGCGACTGATGACTCGCAGCACCGGCGCGATGGGCAGCTGACACAGGGTGTGAGCGTAGCGCAGCGCAACCAGCGAGCTGACAACAGAGCTGGCGATGCGGGCCATGGCCAGGCCCACCAGGTAGTGGCTGGGGACCAGCACAAAGGCCATCACGACAAAGCTGGCAAATTCGATCCAGACGATCTGGCTTTGGGTGCGGGTATGCCCATGGAGGATCAACAGGGTGTTGGCCGGCGAGGTGATGGTTTGCATGACTGAGGCCAGGGCAAACAGCGACACAAAGGGCACGGCATCGTGCCACTGGCTGCCCAGGGCGATGTCGGTGGCTTGCGCGGCAATGGCCATGAAACCCAGACCAATCGGCCAGATCGCGGTGTTGAGCGCAGCAATGGTTTTGATGACAGCCTGATTGGCGCGGTTGACATCGCTTTTGAGCGTGGTGAGCACTGGCAACAGGGCGCTGAGCATGGCGGGGCCAACCTCGCCCACGGGCATTTGGCCAAAGTCAGAGCCCACGTTGTACAGGCCGTACTCACTGGTGGTGCCGATACGGCCGGCCGCGAGTTCATCCCCCTTGCGCAGGATGAATTGGCCCACGCGAGCCAGCATCAGCCACTTGGTGATGGTCCAGATTTCGCCAATTTTCGAAGTGTTCCAACGCGGTCGGTAAGGGTGCCACCAATAGCTAAGAGGGACCGGAAGGGTGTAACCGACGACGATGCCAATCACCAGGGCGCGGTAGTCCCGCAAAATGCTGCCTGCAATCACGGTGGCCAGCACACCACCCAGCTTGCAAAGGGTGGCAATCTTGAAGTCGAGGCTGAAGATGAAGGCCTTGCGGGCGAGCACAAGGCCGATATTGGTGAAGCTGACAAAGATGACGCAAGCCGACAGGGTCAGCAGCACAACCGCCAGGCGCGGCTCTTCGAAATAAGTCTGGGCCAATGGCATGCCCCCCAGCAGCAGAACGCTCATGCCAAATCCTTGCAGGACACCGAGTGTCCAGGCAGAGTCGATTTCAGCGCGTGACAACTCAGCCTTGCGCAACAAGGCGGTGCTGGCGCCGAACTCAAGCAGGGCCTGGATCAGCCCCACCACCAGCATACCCATGGCCACAATGCCATAGTCTTCGGGGATCAGCAGGCGTGCCATGACAACCGTGCTGACGAATCCCAGCCCTTTGATGAGCCAGCGTGTGCCGATGGTCCAGACCGCGCCGCGGATCAGGTTTCTTTTCGGGTCGCCAGGGTTCATCGGGGATCAGCGGGCGTGGTTGTGGCTCGCGTCCATGCTGGCGCCGTCGCGGGCGCGGATGGTGCCGTCCAGCGTGTTGCCCTGGATGAAGGCTGAGGCGGTGGCAAAGCGGACATCGATGCCATAGGTGTTCGTGAGGGTGTTGTTGCGCACGGTGGACTGGCTGGCGCTGTTGATGTAGATGCCGAAGTCATTGCAGTGGGCGATGGTGTTGTCGGCGATGGTGCCGAGGTTGTGTTCGGTGATGCAACGCCTGTCGCGGCAGGAGCCTTTGTCGGTGCCGCCGCCGCCCAGAGACAGACCCACCCGGGTGCCGGGCTGAGAGATGTTGTCTGTGGTGCAGATGACGAGGTTGCGTTCGATGCGGCCGTGACTCCCGCCGCCTTTCATGAAGGCACCGTACGAGACCTTGTTGCCATCGCCTTTCACGAAGTTTCGCATCAGGTTGTCCGCCACCACCCAACGGCTGGCCGCGACGATGTCCACCGGTGTCACTGGATGACCGGTGTTCCGCGGCGCGTTGTTGCCGAGAGTGTTGAACTGAACCAGGCCGTCGTCGGGAAAATCTTGGCCAATGCCATTGACCTTGATCTGGGCGTTGAAGTCTTCCAGTCGGTTGTTGCGGATCACGATGTTGCGCGCTTTGCCAACGATGTGAAAGGCGTGCTCGCAATTGCTGTGTTCTCCGCATACACCGCGCATGACCAAGTTCTCAAACACCCACCACGGGGCATGCACATGAAAACCTTCTGCGGCCGTCGATTCGATGATGACGCTGCCAGGCAGTCTGGCGCGTACAACGATGGGTTGGCCTGGCAGGCCACCCTTGTAGAGGCGCAGGCTACGGGTCATGGGGTAGGTGCCGGGGGCAAGTTCGATCACCTGACCGGGGCGGGCGTCGGCCAACACCTTGGGCAGGTCAGCGGCCGACAGAACCAAAACGTTTGCCACTTCTGCGGCAGGCAGGGTGTCAGCCAGCATGGGTGCCGACAACAGTGGGCGGCCTTCTGCGTCATAACGCTGTGGCGGCAACGTCCGGTCTTGCTGGCCTTTTCCTAGAGTGGGGATCGCGCTCGTGATGGGGCGTTCGATCAAGGGGCGGATGTAGCTGAACACCGGCAGGACAACCCATTCCAGCTTGGGGTGGCCGATCAGCCGCACTTTGGCATAGCGAATGAGCTCACCGGGAGTTCGACCAAGCGAAAGATAAGCGCCCCAGGCAGCCAAAAATCCCAGCAAGCATGCGACGCCAGCCACCATGATCAGCCAGCGCCACCGACGGTTCAGGCGACGGCTGGGATGGCCTTCAGCCATCTTGCCAGCGCCGTCAAGTGGCTGTGTGCTGGGCATGCCGAGATGATACTTGCACGGCCCAGCCCATTGTGCGCCTGTGCATAGAATGAATTGCATGAATGCGCTGGTGTCCTGGAGTGGTGGCAAGGATTCGTGTCTGGCGCTGTGGCGTGCCCAACAGTCTGGCCTGAAGGTGACTGCCTTGCTCACCGCGCTGGACGAAACCGGTTTGCGCACGCGCTCCCACGGGGTCAGCCGCCACTTGATCGAAGCGCAGGCGGCTGCGCTCGGTGTGGCCGTGCATTTCATTTCAGCCACTTGGGCTGACTACGAAGCCCAGTTCACCGCGGCATTGCGAGAGGCCCACGCCGATGGCATCTCGGTGGCCGTGTTTGGTGACATCGATCTGTTGCCGCATCGCGAATGGGAAGAAAAGGTCTGCGCCCAGGCCGGGCTACGCGCCGTGCTTCCACTGTGGGACGAGTCGCGTCGTGCGCTGGTGGATGAATTCTGGGCCACCGGATTTGCCGCACGTGTGGTGTGCGTGGACGGGCGACACTTGTCTGCTGCTTTCGTAGGGCGAGCGTTTGATGCTGCATATGTGCAAAGCCTGCCTCACGGGGTGGACGCCTGCGGTGAAAACGGTGAATTTCACACCTTCGTGACAGATGGCCCCAACTTTGCCAAACCTGTGAGCTGGGTGTCCAGAGGTGTGCACAGTGTTCAGGCGCCGGCTGAGTTTGGCGGCCACACCTACCACTTTGACCTGCTGGACAGCTCAGCCCCGGAAGTGGTGGCATGAGCCCTGTGGGGGAAATGCGGACTTGCAAGCGCTGTGGCCGCAGCGTGATGCGGAACCAATGCCGACCCAGCCGCAAAGGAGGGTATGTCTGTCTGGAGTGCCTGAGGGCCAGGCAGCCCAATGTTCCCAGACCTGAGAGTGTGGCGGGCAGATCGGGCCGCAGACGGCGCGGCCCCTCACAGCAGGCCATGGGTGATGCAGCAGTTGTGGTGCTGGTGGGCTTGTTGGCGGCCCTGATGCTGGGCTTGTACTGGGCGCTGTTCTGAGTTTCAGGGGATCGTGCCTTGTGTGGCCAGCAGGCGGGCGCTGTCGGCCTCTGCCTGCTGGGCCAGCGCTGCCCGCAGGGCACGCAGCTTGTCCCGAGGGTCTTGTTTGGGTGCGTCGGTGCGGCTGGTGTCGAGCTTCATTTCGGCAATGAACCGGCTCGGCCGGGACGGGCGCAGCTCCCGCCCGCGTTTGCGCTGGCGGGTCCAACTGACCTGCAATGTGCGCTGGGCCCGTGTGATGCCGACATACATGAGGCGGCGTTCTTCTTCGAGCGGTGCGGGATAGTCGGTGGTGTCGTCGTCTCGCGCAAAGGGCAGACTACCCTCATTCACACCCACCAGCAGCACATGGGGCCATTCCAGGCCTTTGGCGGCGTGCAGGGTGGAGAGGGTGACCACATTGGCGTCGGCCTCGCGCTCTTCCAGAGTGGACAGCAGAGACACGGTTTGCGCTACATCCAGCAGGGTGGCGGGCCCCGCTGCTGCGTCTGCTCCTTCGGTGCTGCCCGCACCGCCACAGCGTTTGGCCATCCAGTCGCAGAAGTCGCCCACGTTGGTCCAGCGTGCGCGGGCCAGCTCGGGTTTGTCGTCGTTGTCGAAGAGATGCTTTTCGTAGTCCAGGTCGGTCAACCAGGTCTTGAGTACAGCGGCAGCGGCTTCGGCACCACGGGCATGGCGGGCCTGGTATTGGAATTCATTCACGGCGCGGCCAAACTCCTGCAGCGTGCCCAACGCCCGTCCCGTGATGGCGGTGGCCAGCGAGGGCGCAAACAGGGCCTCGAACAGGCCGCAGCGATAGCGCGTGGCGAACGCGCCCAGGCTCTGCAGCGTTTGCGCACCCACACCCCGCTTGGGGGTGGTGATGGCACGCACAAAGGCGGGGTCGTCATTGGGGTTGATGATGAGCCGCAGCCACGCGCACAGGTCTTTGATTTCAGTCCGGTCAAAAAAGCTGGTGCCGCCAGACACTTTGTAGGGGATCTGTGCCTTGCGCAAAGCCTTTTCGAAGGGCTTGGCCATGTGGTTGGCGCGGTACAGCAGGGCAAAGTCGCGCCATTGCAGTTGCCCGCTGGCCGCCTGTGAGCGCAGGCCCAGGATGCGGGCTGCTGCGCGGTCGGCCTCGTGATCTTCGTGGTCGGCGTCGATCACCCGCACGGGCTCCCCGGGGCCCAGGTCGCTCCAGAGCTTCTTGGGAAAGAGCTTGGGATTGGGCGCAATCAGGTGGTTGGCTGCCTGCAGGATGGCCCCGGTGCTGCGGTAATTCTGCTCGAGCTTGATCACCTTGAGCGCAGGAAAGTCCACCGGCAGTTGCCTCAGATTGTCCAGCGTTGCGCCGCGCCAGCCATAGATGCTCTGGTCGTCATCGCCCACGGCCGTGAAGCGGGCGCGTGCCGCATTGGCTTGAGGGTCGGCGCCGCCGACCAGTTGTTTCATCAGTTCGTATTGCGTGGCATTGGTGTCCTGGTATTCATCCACCAGCAGATGACCGCAGCGCGAACGCCAATCTGTTCGGGCGGTGTCGCTCACCTGCATGAGCTTCAGCGGCAGGCCGATCAGATCGTCAAAGTCCACGGCCTGCCAGGCCGCCAGGTGTTCTTCATAGCGCGCCATCACGGTGGCAACGTGGCGGTCTGAGTCCGAACGGGCGGCTGCAAGCGCGCCATGCGCATTCAAGCCCTGGTTTTTCCAGAGCGAGATCGTCCATTGCCACCCGCGCACCACTTGGGCATCGGTGCTGCCGCCGCAGTCCTTGAGCACACTCAATACATCGTCTGAATCCAGGATCGAGAAACTCGGTTTCAGGTTGACGGCCTGCCCGTGGCTGCGCAGCATGCGCACTCCCAGGGCGTGAAAGGTGCAGATCACCACGTCGGAAGCGGCCTTGCCGATGAGGCTGCGTGCGCGCTCGCGCATTTCAGCGGCAGCCTTGTTGGTGAAGGTGATGGCCAGGATGCGCGAAGGCTCCATCCCCGAGTGGATCAGCTGGCCGATCTTGTGGGTAATGACGCGAGTCTTGCCTGACCCGGCACCAGCCAGGACCAGACAGGGGCCGTTCAGGTGGTGGACGGCTTCGAGTTGGGCCGGATTGAGGCCGGGAGAGGAATGCGTGTGCGAGCTCATTTTTGGGCTGCGAATTCTCGCAGTTTGCGACAATCCTTCGGTGCTTCAGATCTTTTTGGTGACTTTCCCCTTCTTTGCCCTGGTGTTGGCGGGTTATGTCGCTGCGCGGACCGGGTGGCTGCCGCTGCAAGCCATTCCGGGCTTGAACGCTTTTGTGCTTTACTTTGCACTGCCCTGCATGCTGTTCCGTTTTGGCGCGACGTTGCCGATTTCTCAACTTCTGGATCCAGCCGCTTTTGTGGTCTATCTGGTCTGTGCCATGGTGATGGTCGCTTTTGCGTTGACCGTCAGTTTGAATGCGCGGATCGGCTGGAATGACGGCGCACTGGGTGCCTTGGTGGCTGCGTTCCCGAATACGGGCTTCATGGGTGTGCCTCTGCTGGTGGCTTTGCTGGGGCAAGCAGCGGCAGGACCTGCCATCGTGACCATCCTGGTGGATCTGGTGATCACTTCTTCGCTGTGCATTGCACTGTCCACGCTGGACGGTTCTGGTGACCACGGAGCAGGCCATGCGGTCAGAAATGCCCTGGTGGGAGTGGCCAAAAATCCCATGCCCTGGGCCATTCTGGCGGGGGCCCTGGCGTCTGCGTCTGAATGGAAGCCACCGGGCGCCCTGTGGCAGACCCTGGGCATGCTGGCAGACGCGGCGTCTCCTGTGGCCTTGTTCACCATCGGCTGCGTGCTCGCGCGATCGCAGGTCCTGACGCGCGAAGGACACCATCCGCCCATCCCCTGGAGCGATGTGCTGCCGATGGCTCTGGCCAAGCTTTTCCTGCATCCGGTGCTGGTGCTGCTGGCCGGCAGCGTGGCCATCCAGGTCGGGATGCCCTTGAGCCGGTTCGCGCTGACGGTGATGACGCTGGTGGCGGCGCTGCCCAGTGCCAGCAATGTGGCCATGCTGGCCGAACGCTTTGGCGCAGACAGCGGCCGCATTGCGCGCATCATCCTCATGACCACTGTGGCGGCATTTGTCAGCTTCTCGGTGGCGGTGCGTCTGCTGGGCTGAACGACCATGCGCCTGTTCCTTTTGACGGTGCTGGCCATGTTGGCATTTGCCGCGAATTCCCTGTTGTGCAGACTGGCGCTCAAAACCACGGGCATCGATCCGGTCAGCTTCACCATGGTGCGGCTGGTGTCTGGTGCCGTGGTGCTGGCCTTGCTCGTGAGAGCCGCAGCCCGTCAGCCGGGGGCGCAGGATGCAAGTGCGGGGTCAGCCGGCACATGGCGTTCGGCCGGGGCGCTGTTTGTCTACGCCATCGCGTTTTCCGTCGCCTACGTGCAGTTGCCAGCTTCCACCGGGGCCCTGCTGCTGTTCGGGGCGGTCCAGGCAACGATGATTGGTTGGGGACTGTGGCAGGGTGAACGCCTGCGGACCATGCAATGGGCGGGCTTCTTGCTGGCCGTGGCCGGTCTGGTGGGTTTGTTGCTGCCCGGCCTGGCGGCTCCGCCCTTGGCGGCCACGGGGGCCATGCTGTTGGCAGGCATGGCCTGGGGCGTGTATTCGCTGCGGGGCAAAGGCGCCGGCCGCCCCTTGGAGGTGACGGCCGGAAATTTTCTGCGGACCGTGCCGATGGCTGCCCTGGCCAGCACACTGGCCTGGATATTGGGCTGGCCTGCGCAACTGGACGTCGCAGGGCTGGTGTATGCCCTGCTGTCTGGGGCCGTGGCGTCAGGCCTCGGGTATGCTGTCTGGTACAGCGCTCTGCCGCTGCTGCGGGCCACAAGTGCCGCTACGGTGCAGCTCAGCGTTCCAGCCATCGCCGCGGTGGGCGGTGTGCTGCTGTTGGGGGAAAGTCTGAGTGTGCGCCTGGTGCTGGCCAGTGTGGCCATTCTGGGGGGCATTGCCGTCGTCATCTTGAGCAAGGAGTGATCCATGCGCGCCTTCCCCTCCCTGCTGCTTGCCTACGCTGGCGCCAGCCTGGTGCATTTCATCCACAACGCCGAATTTTTGGCGGACTATCCTGGCCTGCCATCGACCTGGACTCGGGCAGGGGTCTATGGCGTCTGGCTGGGCATGAGCGCCCTGGGTTTGCTGGCTTGGGCGCTGTGGCGACGGGGCTGGCCGCGCCTGGGGCTGATCACGGCCTTGTTGTACGCATCCTTGGGGCTGGACAGCCTGGGTCACTACTGGCTCGCCCCCATGAGCGCTCATTCGGTGGCGATGAACACCACCATCCTGGCTGAAGTGGGCGCGGCTGCGCTGCTGTTTGTCACCTCCGCCTGGCTGCTGATCACTCGGAAATCTGCTTGAATCTGATCATGACCATTGCATCCCCCGCCCGTGCCAAACCCAGTCTGCAAGACCTGGCCCGTTTTCTGGCCCAAGAATTTCCCCAGTCTCCCTGCACGGTCGATGCTCTGCGGCCCATGGGAGCCACCGTGCGGCACAAGGTAGGGGCAGCGGAATTGCGTCCGGGGGGCACCGTCAGCGGACCGGTGATGATGTCGACGGCTGACGTGGCGCTGTATGTGGCCATTCTGGGCGAAATCGGCCTCGTGCCGTTGGCGGTCACCACCTCGCTGAACTTCAATTTCCTGCGCAAACCCGCAGGAGACCGCGACATCATCGGGGTCTGTGAACTTGTCAAGTTGGGCAAGACCCTGGCGGTCGGCGAGGTGAAACTCTACTCGGATGGACTGCCGGACATGGTGGCCCATGCGGTGGGCACGTACGCCATTCCGTGGCGCTGAACCTGCCGAGGACCCGGGACTTTGCGGGGCGTCAGATCAACAGTGGGTCGACGTCCAGCAGCCAGCGGACCACAGCCTTGTGTTCTGCGCTCTGACGCAGGTGCAGCAGATCCGGTTGCCAAGCTGCCATGAAGCGCTGTAACGCTGGGCGGCTGGCGCTTTCGATCAGCATTTGGGCGCGCTCGATATTGGCCACACGTTGCACACCCAGCGGCACGGCAGGGTAGAGGCTGACCCGTTCGCTTTCGGCCAGGGCGCTACCGGCCTGTGCGGCGGCCTGCAAAAACTGCTGTGCCGCCTCCTGCGTGCGGGCATCGGCGCGCAAGAGCGCCTGAAAGCTGAAGGGTGGCAGACCGGCCTGCTGGCGGTCGGTCAGCTGGAGGGCCGCAAATCCCGGAAAGTCGTGCTTTTTGAGGGCCGCAAACAGCGGGTGCTGCGGATGCTGCGTCTGGATCCAGACCTCTGCCTGCGCCACATGATCGGCTGATCGGCCGGCGCGGCCCGCAGCCTGCAGCAGGAGCGAAAACAGGCGCTCAGGAGCACGGAAGTCGCTGCTGAACAGGCCGCCGTCAGGGTTGATGGCCGCAACCAGAGTGACGTGGCGAAAGTCATGCCCTTTGGCAATCATCTGCGTGCCGACCAGAACGTCCACCTCGCCGGCGTGCACCTGGGCTAGGCCACGTTCAAGCTCACCCTGGCGGCGCGTGCTGTCGGCGTCCATGCGGGCGATGCGCAAACCGCCGAGAAGTTCGGTCAGGTGCTCCTCCAGCCATTCGGTGCCGCGGCCGACGGTCTGCAGATCGACATTGCCACAGCCGGGGCAGGCGCGTGGCACGGGTTCGGTGTGACCGCAGTGGTGGCAGCGCAGGCTGCGGTCAATCTTGTGAAACACCCGGTAGGCGCTGCAATGGGGACACTCGCTCTTCCATTCACAGGCACCGCAGGCCAGCACGGGTGCATAGCCCCGGCGATTCAGCAGCAGCAGGCTTTGTTCGCTGCGTTCTGCGCGCTCGCGGATGGCGGCCAGCAGTGGCGGCGCGATGATGGTTCTGGCAGGCTGCCGGGTCATGTCCACCGTGCGTACCAGAGGCAACAATTGGGGTCTGACCCCAATTAATTCGGTGCCGGGCCGGTGGGTCATCTCCAGGCGGGTGTAGCGGCCCGTCAACGCGTGTTGCCAGCTTTCGAGCGAGGGCGTGGCGGAGCCCAGGATGACGCGGGCGGATTCGTTCCGGCCGCGCCACACGGCCAGGTCGCGGGCGGAGTAGCGGGCGCCCTCGGTCTGCTTGTAGCTGGGGTCGTGCTCTTCGTCCACAATGATCAGGCGCAGATGCGGCATCGACGCAAACACCGCCAGGCGGGTGCCCAGCACAATGCGTGCGCTGCCCTGATGTGCGGCCAGCCAACTTTGCAGGCGCTGGGGGGGCGTCATGGCACTGTGCATGGCTACCACGGCCTGGGCGCCCAGAATCGGCTCGAAGCGGGCGCGAAAGCGTGCTTCCAATTGGGGTGTGAGGTTGATTTCAGGCACCATCACCAGGGCCTGGGCACGGGGGTCGGCAGTCAGCAGGTCTTGCACGGTCTGCAGATAGACCTCGGTCTTGCCGCTGCCGGTGGCGCCAAAAAGCAGAAACGGCCCGGTCTGGGCGGTGATCTGTGCCAGCACGGCCTGTTGCTCTGCGGTGTGCAGAGGTTTTGCTACCTTATGAATAGCTGAGTATTGGCTTGGATTATCGGGAAATTCCTTGATTTTTATGAATTTCTTGAGCCGCCGGTCCAGTTGGATGCCGTCGAGTTCGCGCAGCGGCGGCGGCAGCGCAGCCAAGGCGATCTCGCCCGCCGCCCGCTGGTAATAGCCGGCAGCAAACTGCACCAGAGCCAACCAGTGCGCTGACAGGGGTGCCAAGCCTTCCAGCACGGCACTGGCGGTACGGATCCGGTCGGTGGCGGGCAGTTCGACGTGCTCTGGTCGGGGTACCACCACTCCCAGGGTTTCGCGCTTGCCCAGGGGCACTCGAATCAGGGTGCCGGATGACAAGGGCGGTGCGGCTGTGCCGGTCCCGCGTGGGGCTCGGTAGGGCAAGGCCATTCCCAGTCCGCTGTGGGCAGGCGTGGCCACCAGCACAAACAGCAGGGTGTCGACGGGATCCATGGCAACCAGCGATGTCAAGTGGATGACTTATGTTGAATTCTTCACGCTCATTTCAACAACAAGACTTAAGTCTTTGATTTGAAACTGCTTTGTCATGAATCCAGTTTTTCTGTGGATAACTTTGTTGATATCTTACTCAAGCGCAGGCCGAAGCCTTATAAATCAAGGGATTTGCCAGATTGCCTCCAAAAGGGGCAGTTTTACAAACCCAATGAAATCAATCACTTGAAGCAGCTATTGGCTTGATAGCAACAGTTGTGACATGAATGGAGGTGTGCCGCAGCGCAGCACAGACGATGTGAATAAGTGAGCCGGTTCCGGCCTGTCGAAGCCTCTGCGAAGGCATCAGCTTAAGCCGCTGTCAGCTTGCCTCATCTGCTTCGAAATTGAGTGCACGGCCTGGACCAGCGCCGCCACGTGGTCGGGTGGCGTGAACTGGCTGATGCCGTGCCCGAGATTGAAAATGTGTGTCGGGCCGCTGGTTTGGGTGGCCGCGAGCGGTGCGCCGAAGCTGTGCAGCACCTGCCGCACCTGCTGCTCAATCTGCGCAGGTGGGGCAAACAGCACGTTGGGATCGATGTTGCCTTGCAGGGCATGGGTGGTGCCCACCTGTTGCCGCGCGGCCCCGAGGTTGACCGTCCAGTCCAGTCCGAGCACATCGCAGTCCAGCGCGGCCATCTCCTGGAGCCACAGGCCACCGCCCTTGGTGAAGACGATGCGCGGAATGCGTGCGCCATCGTGCATCTTCCTGACCCCGGCCAGCACGCGGGCGGTGTAGGCCAGGCTGAATTCCTGGAACGCGCCGTCTGCCAGCACGCCGCCCCAGCTGTCGAACACCATCACGGCCTGGGCACCGGCGTCGATCTGGGCGTTCAGGTAGGCAGCGACCGAGTCGGCGTTCACTTGCAGGATGCGGTGCATCAGGTCAGGCCGTTGATACATCAGGGTCTTGACCAGGCGGTAGTCGTCGCTGCCCTTGCCTTCGACCATGTAACAGGCTAGGGTCCAGGGGCTGCCGCTGAAACCGATCAGCGGCACGCGGCCTTTGCCATCCTGCGTGAGGGCCTTGCGGATCGACGCGACGGCGTCAAACACATAGCGCAGCTTGGCCATGTCAGGGACGGCAAGTTGAGCGACGTCAGCCTCGGTACGGACCATCTTGGCAAAACGCGGGCCTTCGCCTTCGGCAAAGCTCAGGCCCAGCCCCATGGCGTCGGGCACCGTCAGGATGTCGCTGAACAAAATGGCAGCATCCAGCGGATAGCGGTCCAGGGGCTGCAGGGTGACTTCGGTTGCAAAGGCAGGGCTGGTGGCCAGGCCCATGAAGCTGCCGGCCCGGGCGCGCGTGGCTCGGTATTCGGGCAGATACCGACCCGCTTGACGCATCAACCAGACGGGGGTGTAGGGCGTGGGCAGGCGCAGGCAGGCGCGCAGGAAGCAGTCATTGTGCAGGGCGGGAAGCGCAGGTAGGCTCATTCCTGCATTGTCGCAGTCTGCACCTCCAGGGCGCCCAGTTGCTGGGCCTGCCAGTACACCCGCTCGTCGGACAAGGCCAGATGCAGCAGGATTTGTGGCGCCTGCAGGCGGACCAACCGGTTCAACAGCACTGCGCCGGCCACCAGGCCCAGGCCCCACCAGGGGCGCTGTGTCAGGGCCAGCGCCATGCCGATGCCGGCCAGGCTGATGCAGATGGGCAGGATCCACAGGCGCTGACGCACATACACGCGTGCCACTTGCGGGTTGACGACAAACTTGAAGTGCCCTGCCGGGGCGCCACGCACGAATTCCGGGTGAGGAACGCTCACGCCCCAGTCCTCACTTCAGGCGCCGGTGTTCGATCAGCCAGCACCTGTCCTGCACCACCCGCAGCCCGGCAGCGCGCGCTTGGGCTGCGGCAGGCGCATGTGAAATGCCCAGTTGCAGCCACAGCGCCTGTGCGCCTACAGCCACTGCATCGGCGACCACGGGAGGCACATCTTCGCTCTTGCGGAACACATTGACGAGTTCAATACGATGGTCGCGGGCAGCGTCCTGCAGTGTGGCGTACACCGTTTCACCCAAGATGGTGGCTTCGGCGGCAGCTGGGTTCACCGGAACGATGCGGCAGCCCTGCCTCTGCATGTATTCTGCGACTTCGTAGCTGTCCCGGTGGGGTTTGGGCGACAGCCCCACAACAGCGATGGTGCGGTGTTCTCTCAGGATGTGCGCAATGTCGTCGTGGTCAGTGGTCATTTGGAGGGGGGTGAGCGTCACACCGCGCTCTTGTATTTGACAGAGCAGCCATACGGCGCCGTCACAGGTTTGCTCAGGGGCCTGCCGGCCAAGGCTTCGTTGACAGCGACCCGCACATGGTTGGTGGCTTTGGCTGCATCCGCAGCGCGGGCATTCGGGATGTCGTCGATGCCACCGGCGTAGATGAGGCTGCCTTTGGGGTCGACGATGTACATGTGGGGTGTGGTGCGGGCGCCATAGGCACGCCCGGCCTTGCCATCGTCGTCCAGCAGCACTGCACTGGGTGCGGCTTTGTGCTGCGCCATCCACTGGGCGTAGTCGGCCGGCTTCAGGTGGTCCGGATGGTCACTGCTGGTCGAGTTGACGACCAGCCAGACCACATTCTTTGCGGTGATTTCTTTTTGCAGGGCCTGCATGTTGCCCGAGTCATAGTGCTTGCGCACATACGGGCAGCCCGGGTTGTTCCACTCGAGCACGACATGCTTGCCCCGGAAGCTGGACAGGCTGACCTTGGCGCCGGCGGTGTTGGTCAACGTGAAATCAGGAGCCCCCTGACCCACCGATGGTGCCGCGAATGCGCTGACCCAGGTCAGGGCGCAGAGAGAGAGCAGGGTGGCCTGTAGCGGCTTGTGCAGCCATGTCAAGACAGATCGCATGAAGAGCCTCCGTTGAAAGAGTCCGACGGGATCGAATCAGTCATTGTGCAAAAAAACCGTGCCTGCTGCACGGCCACCTGGCGCCAGCGTGTCAAACTGGGCCTGCAGCTGGCGCACGGCATCGGCGTCACAAGCCACCAGGGGCGGGCGCACGCGCTGCCAGGCTGCTTCCCCGGTGAGCTGTGCCATGGCCACCTTGAAGGCAGGGATCAGGCTGTGCGCCGTCAGGATGCTCAGCAGGCGCTGCATGTCGGCCAGGTCCTGTGCGCTGCGCGGGGATTGGGGTGCCGCCACCAGCCGCTGCACCAACTGCGGTGCGATGTTGGCCACGCCGCTGACGGCGCCCCGCGTGCCTTGGGCTGCCATCACCTGCAGGTCGGGCTCGTTCCCCACCCACACCTGGATGCCAGGGCGTTGCGCCTGGGGGGCCTTCGTCATGAAGGCCCGGGCCAGTGCCAGAGAAGGCTCGCGCTGGCAGCCACTGTCCTTGATGCCGATGATGGCCTGCGGATAGCGGTCGAGCAGGTCTCGGATCACGGCGTGGCTGAGGCCGACCCCTGCCACCTGGGGGATGTGGTACAGCACCAGCTTCAGGCGTGGATCGTCCACGGTGTCGATGACGTGGGCATAGAAGTCGATCACACCCTGGTCAGGCACCCCTTTCAGGAAGAACGGCGGCAGCAGCAGGGTGGCATGGGCACCCACCTCCACGGCATGGCGCGTGAGCGTCACCACATCAGGCAGGGCGGCGCAGCTGGTGGAGACCAGCAGGCGCTCCGCAGGCACCCCGCGCGCGATCAGGCCGTCAATGGCGGCGATGCGCTCGGCCACCGAGAACGATGGCCCCTCGCCCGTGGTGCCAAAGGGGGTCAGACCCATGCAGCCTGCGTCAAGCAGGCGTTTGCTGTGGCGGGCAAATTCGTCCAGATGGACGGACAGGTCGGCATGGAGCGGCGTCAGCAAGGCGGGCCAGATACCTTGCCAGGAGACAGGAGCGGGGGGTGTTGAGAGCATGTTGGGATTTCTTTCAGTGGTTCTGGTCAGCCCCTGCGCAGCGCAGCAAGAACCTCGTCGACATGGATGATTTCGGACAGTATTTTGGGCGCCTGACCCGGGTGATATACCACGTAAACCGGTACGCCACTGCGTCCGAGCTGACGGAGCGCCGCCGTGATGGCCGGGTCCCGGCGCGTCCAGTCGGCTCGCATGGCCACCACGCCGTCTGAATCGAATGCCGCCAGCACGCGTGCCTGGCCGAGGGTGGTTTTTTTGTTGACCTGACAGGTCACACACCACGCGGCGGTGAAATCCACAAACACGGTCTTCCCTTGGGCAAGCTGCTGCGCCACGGCAGGAGCAGACCAGGTCTGCCAGCGCTCGCCACTGCGGACGGGGGCCTCTGCAGCAGCGGGGGCTACGATCAGGGGGCCCCAGTGGAACAGCACGGCAGCCAGGCCCAGGGCCGCGGTCCCGCCCAGCAGCCAGCGTGCGCGACCCGGTAGACCCAGAGACCAGACCACAAAGCCCAGGGCCACCAGCAGCACCAGCAGAGCCCCGGCGCCATCCACGCCGCTTTGTTGGCCCAGCACCCACACCAGCCAGACCACCGTGGCCAGCATGGGAAAGGCCATCAGCTGGCGGAAGGTCTGCATCCAGGCCCCGGGTCGTGGCAAGCTGCGGGCCAGGGCCGGTACCCAGGTGGCCACCAGAAAAGGCAGGGCCATGCCCAGGCCCAGCATGGCAAACACCCCCATGGCCTGCCAGGCCGGCAAGGTCAGCGCCAGGCCCAGGGAAGCGCCCATGAAGGGCGCAGTGCAGGGCGAGGCCACAACGGCTGCCAGCACACCGGACAGGGCCGCGTTGAGTGTCGGGTTTTGCAACTGACGAGCGGCCAGACCCGCCGGCAGCAGATTGCCAAACTCAAACAGGCCGGCCAGATTCAGGGCCAGCAGGGTGAACAAGGCCGCCAGCGAGGCAATCACCAGCGGGGACTGCAACTGAAAGCCCCAACCCAGTTGCTCGCCAGCGCTGCGCAACGCCAGCATCAGGCCGCCCAGGGCCGCAAAGGACACGAGCACACCACCGGCGTAGGCCCAGGCCTCGCGCCTTTGGCGGGCAGGTGAGCCGGCGGATTGGGTCAGTGCGAGCAGTTTGATGGCCAGCACCGGGAACACACAGGGCATCAGGTTGAGGATGAGCCCGCCCACCAGGGCTCCCACCAGGGCCAGCCAGAGCGGCAGAGGTGCAGTGGCGGCGGGAGCGGACGAGGCATTGGACTGCAGTGCCGCATCCAGCGCCGGTGAAACAGCGGCCGGGCTGCCCAGCGGGGGCCAGGTGCCGAGCACCTTGGCCTCGACGCGGTAAGCATCGCGGGCCGCGCTGGAACCGTCCACCAGCACGAGAGGCATCACCTGCGGACTGTTGCTCCTGTGGTCGGACAAGAGCACGGTAGCGCGCCACACCGCACCACGCCATTCCTGCTGCAGGGCTGCGGCGGTCTGGATCACTTCAGGGGTTTCAGGAAACAGCTCCAGGGTCTTGCCCCTCAGTTCGACGGGCAGGCCCTGCACGGACACCAGCAGCTGTTTGCCATCGATCTGTGCGGTGCTGGGCGGAACGACGCTGCCGGGCATGGTGGGCACCGAACGCGGGGCATTCTTGCGGGCGGATTCGAAGATGACCGTGTGAGCAGCCGTGGAGCCGCGCAGGGGAACCTGCACGCTGAATTCGCCCTCCTGGGGGATGCACTCCTTCTTGCACACCAACCAGCTGGCCTGCAGTTTGAGGGTCAAGGGCTGGTCGGGTGCGGCAGGCTTGAAATCTGCAGCGACTGTCAGCGGCACCGGCAGCAGCACCGTGCCTTCATAACCGTAATTGGCCAGGCTGCTGATGCGGATCAGCCGGGGCGTGGGCCAGGCGACGTCGCCGGCGCTGACTCCGGCAGGCAAGGTCCATTGCAGCTGGGTGGGTTGGCCGGAATCGCCGGAGTTTTTCCAGTAAGTGTGCCATTCAGGTTGATGGGTGATGGACAGACCTGCCCACAGGGTTTTGCCAGGCACCACGCCATCTGGCGCATGCACCAGCAGCTGGGCCCGCACCTGCTCGGTCTGCACCGTATCCTTGAAGAAAATCTGAGAATTTCCCGTGACTGGAAAACAAAAGTAAGCTATCAATAAAATAGCAAATATCTGAAACAGGCGACGGGCGTTTCCAAGGGGCAAGACGAGGCACAGCACAGGGGTTCAGGCAAAGGTGATCCAGTCGGCAAACTGGGGGGCGTCCAGGTGCGGCAGGGTGTTGTAGGTGACCAGCATGTGGCGCCTGGGATTGAAATGGAACTCCGTGATAGAGGAGTTGCGGATGCGCAAGTTCAATTCCACCGTCATTTCGGCGCTGGTGCCCAGGATGTGCCCCACCGCCGTGGAAATCGGTCCACCGCTGGATACCAGCAGCACGGAGCCGTCCTGGGTGCTGCGCACGTGGTCCAGGGCAGACGTGACACCCTGCACAAATTCGGCATAGCTTGGCATGCCCTGCGGCTGGGTGCGACCCTGCATCCACGCGCCCAGGCCCTGGCGCAGGATGCGAAAGTGCTGCCGATACATCTCGGGGTTGCTGGGCTTGGGCAGCGGGTCGGGGTGGATCGCCGCGATGACCGCAGCGCTGTCGTATTCGTTCAGCCCGGGCCAGGCCAGCACGCGGCTTGCCGCCGCAGGGGCTGATGCACCCATCCCCTGCAGGATGCCGTCCAGGGTTTGCTCGTGCCGCTTGAGCGTGCCGCGCAGGATGGCGTCAAAACGCTGGCCCCGGCTGGCGAAGTATTCCCCCAGGCGCTGGCTTTGCTTCTGGCCCAACGGGCTCAGTCGGTCGTAATCGTCCGCACCAAAGGAGGCCTGGCCGTGGCGGACCAAATAAAGGGTTCCCATGCACCGATTGTCGCCAACCGGCCTTCAGGTTCTTGTCGCCAGCAAGTCATCATAGGTCTGCAGATGGGCGCGCATCCAGGCGCGACGGGTGCTGTCGTCGATCCAGGCGGCAGCCAGGCCGTTGACCAGGCATTGGCGCAGGTCGGCCGCATCGAAGCCGAAGTCACGGTGCATCATCTGCCAGGCCCCGGTGGGGGTCACCTGATGGAGTGTCGGATCGTCGGTGTTGGGGTGCAGGGCCAGACCGAGGGCCTTCATCTGGCGAATCGGATGGTCCAAGGCCCACCGCTCCTTGGGCAAGGTGCGCAGGTAATAGGAGTTGGTGGGAACCACGGTGAACACGATCCCGCGCTCCTGGCACTGCCGGGCAAACTCAGGGGCATCGACCACGGTGTAGCCATGGTCGATGCGGTCGACCTGCAATTGCTCCACCGCAGTGCGGACATTGGTCCATGGCATGCCGAACTCGCCGGCATGCGCGGTGGTCTTGAACCCGTGCCGACGAGCCAGGCCATAAGCCTGTCCGAACAGCTCGGGCGGGCGGTCCACCTCGCGGTAGTCGATGCCCAGGCCCAGCAGTTCGTCACACCGATGGGCCTGCATCCACTCGACCACCTGCACGGCCTCCTGGGGAGATGCCTCACGGTCGATGGCGGCAATCAGGCGCCCGATGATGCCGAAATCGGTTTGCGCGTCAGCGATGCCACGGCAGATGCCTGCCTGTGCGGCGGCGTAACTGAGACCAGAATGCTTTAACGTGCCGGTCGGGTTCCAGAAAAACTCGGCATAACGCACCGTGTGGGCAGCCGCAGCAGCCAGGTACTCGTAGGTGAGGCGGTGCAGGTCGTCGGCGGAGCGGATGAGCCATTCATCCAGCGCCCGCAGCACCCGCAGCACGCCCACCGGCTTGTCACCCCGGGTGTAAAAGGCGGTGATCTCATCTGCCGACAAGGGCGCGCCTGCCCGGGCCACCAGGTCACGGAATGTGGCCTCCTGCACGGTGCCCAGCAAATGGCAATGCAATTCGACCTTGGGGATCCGCTGAAAGAAGGCGACTGTCAGCGTCATGGCGAACGCGCGGCCTCGGTCAATGCGGCGAAAAAGAGCTCACGCACGAGATCAGTTTGCACGGTGTCAGCCACCCGGGCGTTGGCGGTGGCTTTGCGCGGCACGCGCCGCTCCACCACGGTCATGCCCCGGGTATGCTGGCCTTGGCGCTCGACCACGATGTGTGCGGCTGCCGTGTCGACAGCCTGCGGCAACACCAGACAGGCTGCAGCCACCGGGTCGTACAAAGCCATGGGACGTTCAGCTCCGCCCCCATCCGGGGTGGCAATGCGTACGTATCCAAGCAGCAGATCGGCCAGCAGATCAGAGTGGTGCCCCGGGGCACGGCGCAGGACGTCGCAATCCGCGGCGACGACCTTCACCTGCCGGCAGGCATCCAGCCCGACCATAGTGAAGGGCAACCCGGCGTCCAGCACCTCTTGCACCGCTTCGGGATCGACCGCCGCATTGAACTCTGCGGCAGCCGTGTGGTTGCCCGGCCCCTGACTGCCCCCCATCCACACCAGCTGGCCGATCCGGTCGGCTGCCCCGGGGTGTTCTCGCAGCAAGGTGGCGATATTGGTCAGAGGCCCCAGCGCCAGCACCCGGGCTTTACCGGGGCAGGACATCAGCCAGGCGGCGAGCGCTGGAACAGCTCCCTGGGGGGCTGCGGTGGTGCGCTCCAAAGGCAGGCTGCGGCCTGCGCTTTTCATGGCGTCGGCGCCCAGCACATCCTGCGCGGTCACCAGCGGCCCGGTCAGGGGCTGATGGCATCCGACGTGGATGGGAAAGTGCCAGCCGAAACAATGGGCGGCGCGCAAGGCATTGTCCGTGGCCACCTCCAAGGGTGCGTTGCCGGCCACCAGGGACATGCCAGCGATGCTCCATCCGGGGGTGTACTGCACCATCAGGATGGCCGCCAGATCGTCGAACCCCAGATCGGAATCGATCCACACCTGCGGCATGGCTCAGTCTTCCTTGAGCTGTACACCCTGGGCCACGGGCAGGTCGAAACGCAGTTCGGTCCCGATGGGATGAGGGGGGGAGAGGGCGTCGGTCTGGGCCTTGATGGGGCCGAACGGGCTGTGAATCAGGTATTCGACCGCATCGCCAAGGTAAGACTGGGCGCTGACCTGGCCCCGATGCGGTCCGGCCCCCAGCACCACGCTGCGCGGCCGCCAGGCCACATGACGGACACCGGCAGGAAGGTCTGCAGCTCCGTTGGCCAGAAGGTCTTGGGCAGAAACCAGGTTTTCGAAGCCGACAAAACGAGCCACGAAGGCCGATACGGGGGACTGATAAATCTGCTGCGGGCTCCCCTGCTGGGCAATGCTGCCCTGGCGCATCACCACCACCCGGTGTGCCAGCGCCAGCGCCTCGACCTGGTCGTGCGTGACGTAGAGCATGGTCACACCCAGCTCGCGCTGCAGGCGCTGCAGTTCGCCACGCATCTCCAGGCGCAATCGGGCGTCGAGGTTGGACAGCGGCTCGTCCAGCAACAACAACTGGGGACGCACCACCACGGAGCGTGCCAGGGCGACGCGCTGCTGCTGCCCCCCCGAGAGCTCCTTCGGCAAACGCCTCTCAAAGCCGCCCAAGCCCACCAGGCTGATGGCCTCCGACACCCTTCGCGTCAGCTCGACCTGGGGCACGTGCCGCAGGCGCAGCCCGAAGGCAACGTTTTCAAACACCGACAGGTGGGGGAACAGGGCATAGGACTGGAACACCAGCCCGACCTCGCGCTTGTGTGCGCTCTTGCGGGTGATGTCTTCGCCGGCCAGCAGGATGCGGCCGCTGGACACCTCCATCAAGCCTGCGATCGCACGCATGGTGGTGGTCTTGCCGCAGCCTGACGGGCCCAGGAGTGCAATCAGTTCCCCTTGCGCCACATCGAGGCTGAGGTCCGGCACGGCGACCTGCCCGCTGTAAGCCAGCGTCAGGTTCTGAAGCGACAGGTGTTCAGACATAGCGGGACAGTCCCAGCAGTTTTTCGGCCATCAGTACCACGGCCATGGACATCAGCGCGAGCAGGGCCGACAGTGCAGCGATCGATGGATCGTAGACAAATTCCATCGACGCGAGCATGTCGATCGGCAGGGTGGTAACACCTGGCCCGGTTAGGAACAGTGACACAGGCACCTGGTTGAAGGAGGTGATGAAGGCCAGGATGAAGGCCGCAAGGATGCCGTTGAGGATGTTGGGCAACACCACCCGGAAAAAGGTGCCCAGCCGGGTGGCGCCCAGGATCACCGCTGCCTCTTCGACATCGGGCCGCAGGTTGTCCAGACTCGCGCTGACCACGCGCACGGCGTAGGGCACAGACAACACCGTGTGGGCCAGCAGCAGGGCCCACCATACCGGCAGATTGAGCGGGATCACGGCATGACGCAGCAGGGCCAGCCCCACGATGATGGTGGGCACGATCACCGGGCTGAAGACCAG
>JBDKJB010000002.1:0-16852 GCA_039796835.1 Pseudomonadota bacterium
CTTGGTGCTGCGCCCGGGTGGTGCCTTCAACTTCACCATCGCAGGCCCGGACGGTGCGCGCTTTGAGCATTTCGGCTGCTTCCTGGACCTGCAGCCTGGCAAGCGGCTCGTGTGGACGACGGCGCTGGCCGGAGGTTGGCGCCCGCTGCCGCAGGCCGATTGGCCCCCCAACTTCACCTGCATCCTGACGCTGGAGCCGGTGCAGGTGGACGGTGCGCCGGGTTGCCGCTACACGGCCGAGGCCCTGCACGCCAGCGCCGACGCCGCCCGCAAGCACGCCGAGATGGGTTTCAGCGACGGCTGGGGTAAGGCCACCGACCAGCTGGTGCAGATGCTGCACGGCCGGCGCTGAATGGCCGCGATGTCAGACACCGAACTCAATGCCGTCTTTGCGGCATTGGCTGACCCGACGCGTCGCGCGATCGTGGCGCGCTTGGCGCAGGGCGACTGCAACGTGGCCGAGCTGGCCGAACCTTTTGACCTGTCGCCCCCCGCCATCACCAAACACTTGAAGGTGCTGGAGCGGTCGGGGCTCATCACACGCAGCCGCGTGGCGCAGTCGCGGCCCTGCCACCTGCGGCCGCAGCCGCTGGCGCAGGCCAGCCATTGGATGCAGCAGTACCGCCAGATGTGGGAAGGTCGCTTAGAAAGATTAGATGCCTATTTGCTGAAGATAAATGAGAATATTTCCGATAAATAGCAAATATAATTAGCTATTAAAAATAAACTGAATTATTTTATAAAATAAGCAAAAAATTATTTTAAATCAATGAAAAACAACGCTTTTGACCTTTCTTTACTGCCGCGTGCTGAGGTCAGCCAGGACGCGCCTTTTGTGATTGAGCACGTGTTTCAGGCTCCGCTGGACCGGGTCTGGCAGGTGTACACCCAGCCTGAGCACCTCAGCCAGTGGATGCGTCCGGCCGGGCTGACCGACGCCGGTTGCACCGTCGATCTGCGGCCCGGTGGCGTCTTTCATTACGGCATGGGCACCCCGGACGGACAAATCATGTGGGGCAAATGGACCTACCTCGAAATTACCTCACCCGAACATGCCGTGGCCCGGATGAAGGTGATCGTCAGCTTTTCCGACAAAGACCAGGGCGTCACGCGCCATCCGATGTCGCCAACCTGGCCGCTGGAGACCCTGTCCGAGATGACCCTCACGGCGGAGGGCAACACGACGCGTCTGCGTTTGGCCTGGCGGGCCTGCAACGCCAATGAGGTGGAGCAGACCACCTTCAACAGCAGCCATGCCAGCATGACCCAGGGCTGGCGCGGCACGCTCCAGGGCCTCGAAGCCTATCTGGCGCAGCAGCAGCGGCCCAGCCAGGCCCCGGTGCGGCCTGACGAGTTCTTCATCACCCGGTTGCTGCACGGCTCGCCGCAGCAGGTGTTCGACGCTTTCACGCAGCCGGAGCTGCTGGCGCAGTGGTGGGGGCCCTGGCTGTTTGATCGCGCCGAAACCTCCATCGACCTGCGCGTGGGCGGCAAGCACGCCATCGCCATGACCGCGCCCGACGGCAGCCGCTATTCGCTGTGTGGCGAATACCTCGACATCCAGGCGCCGCACAAGCTCGTGATGACCATGGACGCCAGCGCGCACCCCGCCGCCTGGCATGACCTGGTGGACCCGGCGCGCGGTGACAACCCCAACCCTGCGGGTGTGTCGGTGCAGACGGTGTGGATCGAGCCCGAGGGGGAAGGGCGCACGCGCCTGACCGTGCGCACGCGCTTCGAGCGGGCGCTGATCCGCGACAACATGCTCAAGCTGGGGATGCCCGACGGCTGGGCCGAAAGCCTGGAAAAGCTCGACGAACTGGTGCAGGGCATCCTGCCACGCGCGCTGCATGTCTCCCGGCTGTACCCCCACCCCTTGGAGCGGGTCTACGCAGCCTTCACCACGGCGGAGGCCCTGGCGCAGTGGTGGGGGCCGAACGGCTTTTCCATCACGACGCAGCACTTCGATTTCCGGGTCGGCGGGGTGTGGCAGTTCGTGATGCACGGGCCGGACGGCAAGGACTGGCCCAACAAGATCGTCTTCACGCAGATCGAGCCGCAGCGCCTCATGGCCCATGCCCATGGCGATTTCAGTATGGGCGATGACGGCAGCGGCGCCTTCTTCCACGCCAGCATCCGCTTTGGCCTGTTTGCCGGCATGACGCGGGTGACCAACCACCTGCTTTTTGCCACCGCCGAAGCCCGCGACGCCACGGCCAAGATGGCCAACGCCGTCGAAGGCGGCAAGCAAACCCTGGCGCGGCTCGAAGCCTATCTGCAGGGGCAGCCCACGCCATGACCCTTGCGCTCTACGGCCATCCCTTCTCGTCGTACACGCAGAAGGCGTTGATCGCCCTGTACGAGAACGCCACTCCGTTTGAATTTCGCTGCATCGGGCCAGACACACCGCAGCATGCGGCCGAATGGCTGCGGCGTTGGCCGATCGCCAAATTCCCGCTGCTGCTCGATGAGGACAGTGCGGCTGAGCGCCAGGTGACGGAGGCCAGCGTCATCATCGAATACCTGCAGATCGCCCACCCGGGGTCGGTGCACCTGCTGCCGGCCGACCCATTGGCGGCACTGGACGTGCGTTTTCTCGACCGTTTCTTCGATTTGCACGTGATGGACGCCATGCAGGTGGCGGTGGACAGCAAACTGGGCAAGCTGCCGATCAGGAGCGAGCAGGGGCTGGCTCTGGCCGCACAGCGTCTGGACCGTGCCTATGGATGGCTCGAAGACCACCTGGACGGCAAGACCTGGGCGGCCGGTGCAGACTTCACCCTGGCCGACTGCGCCGCCGCCCCGTCGCTGTTCTACGCCGACTGGGTGCACCCCATTCCCGAAACCCACCCGCGCCTACGGGCCTACCGCTCCCGGTTGCTGGCACGGCCCTCGGTCGCGCGGGCAGTGGACGAGGCCAGGCCCTATCGGCCGCTCTTTCCACTGGGCGCGCCAAACCGGGACTAACATCCCGCCATCCCCACAGTACAGAGGAGACCGACCATGTGGATGAAGTTCCTCGGCGTGATCGCCGTTGCCACATTGGCCCTGCTGGCCTTTGCAGCCACGCGGCCGGACAGCTTCCGTGTCGAGCGCAGCATCACCATCAACGCGCAACCCGAGAAGATCCATGCGCAGATCAATGACTTTCGCAACTGGGCGGCCTGGAGCCCCTGGGAGAAGATGGACTCCGCCATGAAGAAGACCTTTGGCGGTGCCGCCGGCGGCAAAGGCGCCACCTATGCCTGGGCCAGCGACAAGGTCGGCCATGGCAGCATGGAGATCCTCGAATCGACCGCACCTGGCAGCGTCAGGCTGCGCCTGGACTTCAGCAAACCGTTCGAGGCGCACAACCGGGTGGACTTCACGGTCACGCCGCAGGGCGGTGCCCAGCAGGTGACCTGGGCCATGTATGGTCCGTCAAACTTCATGACCAAGCTGATCCATGTCTTCATGCCCATGGACAAGATGGTTGGCAAGGATTTTGAATCCGGCCTGCGCGACCTCAAGGCCACCGCCGAAAAGTAGGCGACCCCGGGGGCTTATTTCAGGAACACGTCGCGGTCAGGCGCGAAGTTGGCATGCAGGGGCAGCAGCGCCCCACCCAGGGCGCGGGCGTCGGAACCGATGCTGCCCTCCAGGATTGGGGCGGGCCAGATGCCTTCCAGGCTGTAGCGTGCCATGGCCTGTTGGGTGGCCTGGATGAGCGCCTGCAGCAGGGCACGGCTCATTGAACCGTCAACCACCACGGCGTCCAGATCCAGAAAAGCAGTGCCGCTGACGATGCAGTGTGCCAGTGCCAGGGCGGCCTGCTGCGTCCACTCATGGGTGGCCGCGGCGTGGGGCGCGCCCAGGGCCCGGTCGTCGTAAGCGGCGCTGGGGTCCAGGCCCAGGGCGCTGAAACGCTGCTCCAGTTCCCACAGGGATGCATGCGCGATCAGTTGACCCGGTAGGTTAGTCCGTGAGTCCGGTTCGGCCCAGTGCATGGGCAACGAAGCCACGGCACCCGCGTTGCCATGGGTGCCTTCGTGCAGATGCGAATGGATGACCAAGCCGCCGCCGACGAAGGTGTCGACAAACAGGTACAGGAAGCTCTTGAGCGACTGTCCACGTCCGGCCACCAGCTCGGCCACGCAGGCGGCCGAGGTGTCTTTGGCAAAGCTCACGGGCAGGGTGGTCATGCCCTGCACGGCAGCGGCCAGGTCGATGTCGTTCCAGTGGGTGGACGCCGCTTCGGGCAAGCCCAGCAGGCTGTGCCAACCGCCCAGAAACAGGGGCGCCGCCACGCCCACCCCCACCAGGCGCTCGGCCAGCGGCCCCATGCCGGCTTGAAGTTGTGCCAGGTGCTGCTCTACATTTGGGAGCAATTGATGCGCATCCGGAAACGGATAAACGACGGTTTTTCTCTCGCGCACCTGGCCGGTGAAGTCCACCAACAGGCAATCGGTGCTGCGTCGGCCGATCTTGATGCCGATGGCGAAGGCACCATCAGGGTGAAGCGCCAGCGGCACGGAAGGCTGGCCGATGCGACCCCGCACGGGGCTGTGTCGGAGCAGCAGGCCGTCGTCCTCCAGCCGGGTGGTGATGAGTCCGATGGTCTGGGCGGTCAGACCCGTCAGGCGGGCCAGTTCGGCCTTGGGCAGGCTGCCATGCTGGCGGATGGCCTGCAGCACCACCCGTTCGTTGAATTGCCGCATGCCCACATGGTTGCTGCCCCGGGGGCGCAGAAACCGTGGGGGGGCAGGCAAGGCAGACATCACACCCGCAGCGGTTCGACCACCACGCCCTTGCGCAACAGGAAATTGCCATAGCCCTGCATTTCGCCGGTCACGCAGATGGCGTAAGCGCTGCGCACGCGGTCGTAAAACGCAAAGCGCTCGACCGCTTCGGCGCTCTGGTGCGACAGCAACTGGGGTTGCACCTGGGCGATGACCTCACGTTGCAGGGCAGACTGGTAGCCCACCGCTTGCCCCGTCACGTGCATGAAGGCCAGCGGATGCACGACCTCGCATTCCAGCGGCAGCACCGATGTGACGGCCTGCATGGCGCGCAGCATGCCGGTGCCGGGCAGGCGCAGCACCGGTTTGCCCGCACCCAGGCTGGCAGCGGTGAAATTGGCGTCCACCAGGGCGATGGTGTCGTCATGTCCCATCTCGGCCAGCACCTTCAACAGGTCTGGCGTCAGCAGGGGGTCAATTCCTTTGAGCATGAAGGTCCTCAGGCCAGCAGATGCGCGGGCAGTTCAGCAGGCAGTTTGGCGCCAGTCATCACGGCGACGGTGTCGCTCATGCTGATGGCCTTGGGGTTGACCACGGCGGCGCGCTTGCCCAGGCGCTGGATGTGGATGCGGTCGGCCACCTCGAACACGTGCGGCATGTTGTGGCTGATCAGGATCACGGGCAGGCCCCGGTCGCGCACGCGGCGGATCAGCTCCAGCACCATGTTGCCTTCCTTCACGCCCAGCGCCGCAGTGGGTTCGTCCATGATGACCACATGCTGCGCGAAGGCCGCCGCGCGGGCCACGGCCACGCACTGGCGCTGCCCGCCCGACAGGGTTTCAACCGCCTGCGTCATCGAACGGATGCCGACCTTCAGGTCGTCCATGCGCGAGATGGCCTGCTTGAGCATCTCCTTCTTGTCGAGCAGGCGCAGGACCCGCCCCAGGAGGCCGGGCTTGATGAGTTCACGGCCCAGGAACAGGTTTTCCGCAATCGTCATGGCCGGGGCCACGGCCAGGTCCTGATAGACCGTTTCGATGCCGTGTTTGCGGGCATCGATCGGGCTTTTGAAATGCACCATGTGGCCATCGAGTTCGATGCTGCCTTCGTCGGGGACGATCGCGCCGGACAGGGCCTTGATGAGCGTGGACTTGCCGGCGCCGTTGTCGCCGATCACGGCGAGGATTTCACCGGCGCGCAGCTCAAAATCAGCGCCATCGAGCGCGGTGACCTGGCCATAGCGTTTGGTGAGGCCGCTGGCCTTGAAAACAACCTGATTCAACGGCGTGTTCATCAGCGGGCCCCCTTGCGTGACAGCTGGTCCAGCGCGACCGCCAGGATCACCAGGACGCCGGTGACCAAGGTTTGCACCACCGAGGGCACGCCCATGAGCGTGAGCCCGTTGCGGAACACGCCCACGATGACTGCGCCCACCAGGGTGCCAAGCACGATGCCGCGGCCGCCAAAGAGGCTGGTGCCGCCCAACACCACGGCAGTGATGGAGTCAAGGTTTTCGGTGCCACCGGCCTGCGGGTCGGCGATGCTGGTGCGGGCCAGCGACAGGATGGCCGCCAGGCCATAGAACAGGCCGGCCAGCACATAGACGCCGATCAGCACGCGGTCTACGCGAATGCCGGTCAGGCGCGAGGCCTCGGGGTGGTTGCCCACGGCGTAGATGTGTCGCCCGGGCGAAGTGTCGGCCAGAAAGCGCCACACCGCCATGTAGAAGACGATCATCAGGCAGGTGCCGTAATTGACTTGCGTGCCGCCCACGTCAAAGGTGTTGCCCAGGGCGGTCATCCACTCGGGCAGGTCGGTGACCGAGGCCGACGAGGTGTACAGCTGCGTCACCGCAAAGGCGATGTTCATGGTGCCCAGTGTGACGATGAAGGGTGGCAGCTTGGCCTTGGTGACCAGCAAGCCGTTGATGAGGCCAAACCCGGCAGTGACCGCCAGGCCCATGGCCACCGCAAACAGGGGGTGCCATTCGAGTTCGACCGCCGTCTTGGCGATCACCATGGCGCCCAGGGCCATGACATAGCCACAGGACAGGTCGATGCCGGCGGTCAGGATGATGAGCGTCTGGCCGACGGCGACCAGGCCGACCACCATCACCTGCTGCAGGATGAGTGAAAAATTCTCGCCCGAGAGAAAGCGATCTGACTGCGTGGCAAAGAAGGCGCAGGCCGCGAACAGGGCGATCCAAGGCCCCAGGGCCGTCCACGGCAGGTTTTTGAACTGGTTCATGGTTGTCTCGGGTTGAAAAAAAGCCCCAAGGTCCAGGGCGTGCGGACACGCCCTGGACGCCTGGGGCCACGCTGGGGTGTTGTCTCCCTCAGGTCGTCAGATTATTTCTTGCCCCAGCACAGGTCCAGGCCTTTCTTGGTGTCGGTGCTTTCCACGCCCTTGATAGCCTTGTTGGCGATCAGGGTCACACCCGTGTCCACGTAGCCAGACTGCTTCTTGCCGGTCTTGGCGTACTCGACACCAGCAGCCACGCCCATGGCGGCCATCTTCAGCGGGTACTGCTGGCTGGTGGCGGCGATCTTGCCGGCAGCGGTGTCTTTCACACCCTGGCAGCCACCGTCCACCGACACGATCACCACGTCCTTGTCTTTCTTGGCCTTCTTCAGCGCGTTGTAGGCACCGGCCGCAGCGGGTTCGTTGATGGTGTACACCACGTTCACGTCGGGGTTCTTCTGCAGGCAGTTTTCCATGCCGGTCTGGCCTTTGGCGGCGTCACCGAAGCTGTCGGCCATGCAGACCACGCCAGCGGCCTTGCCACCGAGCTCGTTGCTCTTGGCATCAGGCGCGGTCAGGCCCATGCCCTTCAGGAAACCGTTGTGGCGCTGGGCACCCACGGGGTGGCCGGGGAACAGGTCCAGGGTCACGATCTTGGCGGCCTTGCTGCCCAAGGCGGCCTTGGCATATTCACCGATCAGCACGCCGGCCTTGTAGTTGTCGGTGGCGAACAGGGCGTCAGCGCCGTCCACGGGGCTGTCCAGGGCGATCACCTGCACGCCCTTGGCCTGCACCTTCTTGATGGCGGGCACCACCGCGTCACCGCTGGAGGTGATCAGGATGGTCTTGGCACCGGCGTTGGCCATGTTTTCCAGGGCGGCGATCTGCGCGGCGGTGTCACCGTCCTGCTTGCCCGAAGCGGTCATCAGCTTGGCACCGAGCTTTTTGGCTTCAGCCTGGGCACCTTCCTTCATCTTCACGAAGAACGGGTTGGTTTCGGTTTTGGTGATCAGGCCGATGACGGGCTGACCTTGGGCCATCACGCTGCTGGCGGCAAAGGCCAGGGCGGTCAGGGCAAATGCGGCGGTGGTTTTCTTCATGGGGTCTCCAGAGTTAAGGTTGATTGGCATCGCGCGATGCGATGCTGTCGCTCTCACGCTGGCCCGCATCTTACTAACTAAATCAATTTGCTTTAGTTATGGAAAACCCTCAGAAAGTCCGTCGGTTTTGCCCTGCGCTCTCTGCGTCTCTTGCATGCATTAGCATGGCACCATGACCACACCGACCCTGCATCACATCAACTGCCCCAACCCAGCCACGCCGGGCGACCCAACGCCCAATGCTACGCATCGCATTGGCTACTGGCGCTGGGGCGATGCTGCAGCGCCGCATGTGGTGCTGTGCGTGCACGGGCTCACGCGGCAGGGGCGCGACTTTGACGTGCTGGCCCAGGCCATCGTGGCACGCGGTGCGGGGCGCACGCAGGTGCTCTGTGTGGATGTGGCTGGCCGCGGGCAAAGCGACTGGCTGCCTGACCCGATGGGCTACCAGGTGCCCAATTACGCCATGGACATGGCGCAGCTCATCCAGACGCTTCAGGCCAAAGAACTGGACTGGGTCGGTACCAGCATGGGCGGGCTCATCGGCATGGCCGTGGCGTCCGCGTTGCCAGTGCGCCGACTGGTGCTGAACGATGTGGGCCCGAAACTGCAGTGGGAGGCCATCGTGCGCATCGGCACCTATGTGGGCATGGCGCCTCGCTTTCCCAGCGTGCAGGCGGCGGCAGATGCCTTCTGGGCCATCAGCAGCGGCTTTGGCCCCCACACGCCCGCGCAGTGGCTGGCGCTGTCTGCACCCATGGTGCGCCCGATGGACGACGCCCAAGGCGGCTACGCCGTGCACTACGACCCGGCCATCGGCGTGCCTTTTCGCACCGTCACGCGCGAAATGGCGGAGCAGGGTGAAGCGATGGTGTGGGCCGCCTACGACCGCATCACGGCCCGCACCCTGGTGCTGCGTGGCGCCCTGTCCGATCTGCTGTCGCGCGAGACCGCGCAGGAAATGGGCCGACGGGGCCCCCGGGCCCGGGTGATCGAGTTTGCCGGTGTGGGTCACGCCCCCACCCTCATTGCCAGTGACCAGCAGCAGGCGGTGCTGGACTTCCTGTTTGAATGAGCGCCGCGGCAGACCTTTCGTCGCCCGCTGAACCCCAGACGCTGCCGCAGCGGGCGCGCGCGTTTGCGCAGCCCCTGGTGGGCGAGGCTGCGTTGGACACCGGCGAGGGCATCCTGGCGCATGCCGATGCGGTGCGCGACATTCTGCAGGGCTTGCGCGGCTCCGACGAGTTGCTGGCCGCCGCGCACCTGGTCTACACCTGTGAACACCTGAACAAGCCGCAGGAGTTGATCGCCAAGGCCTTTGGCGACGGCTTGGCCCGGCTGGCGGTGCAGACGCATGCTCTGGTGGGAGTGCAGCGGCAGTCACGCGCAGCGACCCTCGGGGCGGGGCGGGGCAAGGACGAGCGAGCTGTGGCGCAGATCCAGACCGAAAACGTGCGTCGCATGCTGTTGGCGTTTTCACGCGACCTGCGTGTGATTCTGTTGCGCCTGGCGTCGCGCTTGCAGACGCTGCGGTATCTGGCCGCTGCAAAACAGCCCGTGCCACCTGACCTGGCACGGGAATCCCTGCAGGTGTTTGCCGCGCTGGCCAACCGCCTGGGCCTGTGGGAGATCAAGTGGGAGCTGGAAGACCTGTCGTTCCGCTTCCTGGAGCCTGACACCTACAAGCAGGTGGCTGCGTTGCTGGACCAGAAGCGCGCCGTCCGCGAAGCGCAGGTACAGGCCCTGCGCCAGCAGCTGCAAGACGGCCTGGCGGCGCAAGGCCTCCAGGCGGAGGTGCAGGGTCGGCCCAAGCACATCTACAGCATCGTGCGCAAGATGCGCGGCAAGGCGCTGGGCTTTGAGCAGGTGTACGACCTGCGCGCCCTGCGCATCATTGTGGCCAGTGTGGCCGATTGCTACGCTGCGCTGGCCTGGGTGCACAGCCGGTTTGTGCCGATCGACAGCGAGTTTGACGACTACATTGCGCGGCCCAAGGCCAACGGCTACCAGTCACTGCACACCGTGGTGCGCGACGGTGGCCCGGTGGAAATCCAGATCCGCACCCGTGCGATGCACCAGACGGCCGAGCAGGGCGTGGCCGCGCACTGGGCCTACAAAGAGGCGGGTATCAAGGGCTACGCTGGAGTCAGTGCCAGCAGCGACTACGACGCACGCATCGCCCTCATGCGTGAGCTGCTGGCCTGGGAGCGCGATGTGTCGGCCCCCGACGCTGCGGTGGCTGCCACCCATCTGGCGGAAGACCGCATCTACGTGCTGACCCCGGCGGCGTCGATCGTCGAGCTCTCGCCCCAGGCCACGCCGATCGACTTTGCCTACGCGGTACACACCGACCTGGGGCACCGCTGCCGTGGCGCGCGGGTGGACGGTGCAATGGTGCCACTGAACACCCCCCTGGTCAGCGGCCAGACTGTGGACATCATCGCTGCCAAGGACGGTGGCCCGTCGCGCGACTGGCTGAACGCCGAGTTGGGCTACCTTGCATCGCCGCGGTCCAAAGCCAAGGTGCGGGCCTGGTTCAATGCGCTGGCCCTGCACGACACGGTGGCCAAGGGGCGCGAAGCCGTCGAAAAGCTGCTGCAGCGCGAAGGCAAGACAGCGGTCAACCTGGACGACCTGGCCGGGCAACTGGGCTTTGACGCAGCCGACGACCTGTTTGAAGTCGTGGGCAAGGACGAATTTTCATTGCGCAACATCGAGCAGGTGCTGCGTCCGGCCGCTCAGGCGGCGCCGGAAGATGACGTACCGGTGCTGCGCAAGCCGCGCAGCGACTCCGGAGGCAAAGGCGCCCTGCTGGTGGTGGGAGTCGATTCACTGTTGACCCAGCTGGCTAAATGCTGCAAGCCTGCACCGCCCGACCCGATCTGCGGTTTTGTCACGCGCGGCAAGGGCGTGAGCGTGCACCGCCAAGGCTGCAGCAACCTGCGCGAGCTGCTGGCACGGCACGGTGAACGGCTGATCGACGTGCAGTGGGGTGAACCAAACGCTGGTGCAACCGCGTTGTACCCGGTGGACGTGAGCGTGGAGGCAGCCGACCGCCAGGGCCTGCTGCGCGACATCTCCGAGGTGTTCACGAAGGAGAAGTTCAACGTCATCGCCGTGCAGACCCAGAGCGTGAAGGGCACCGCCTGGATGACCTTCACCGTTGAAGTCAGCGATTCGCAGAAGCTGCAGAAGGTGATTGCAGCGGTGACCGACCTGAAGGGGGTGCGGTCTGCGCGGAGGGTGTGAGCCCTTCGTTCGCTGCTGCGCGTTGCATGCCTCCAGCACGCAGCTCGATGCATCGCAGACAATGACTCTCGCTATGGTCACCCATCCGACAACCTTCCTCTGGCACGACTACGAAACCTTTGGGCAGCACCCGCGCCGCGACCGGCCGGCACAGTTCGCCGCGATCCGCACCGATGCGGACCTGAACGAAATCGGCGCGCCGGTCATGTTGTATTGCCAGCCGCCGACCGACACGCTGCCGTCGCCTGAAGCCTGTCTGATCACCGGCATCACGCCGCAGCTTTGTGCCGAAAAGGGCCTGCCCGAGCGCGAATTCGCGCAGGCTGTGCTGGCGCAGCTCAGCCAGCCCGGCACGGTGGGCGTGGGCTACAACAGCATCCGCTTCGACGACGAGGTATCGCGCTTCCTGTTCTGGCGCAACCTGATCGAACCCTATGGCCGCGAATGGCAGCACGGCTGCGGTCGCTGGGATCTGCTGGACGTGCTGCGCCTGGCGCATGCGCTGCGACCCGAGGGCATCTATTGGCCCACGTCCGCCGAAGGCAAGCCCAGTTTCAAGCTCACCGACCTGACGGCGGCCAACGGTCTGGCGCATGAGCACGCGCACGATGCGCTGAGCGATGTGCGGGCCACGATTGCATTGGCGCGTTTGCTGAGAAAAGCGCAACCCAAGCTGTTTGACTTTGCTCTGGGCCTGCACAAAAAAGACCGTGTCTTGCATGAACTCGGTCTGCCTGTGGCGCCGCAGCACGCCAAGCCCTTCTTGCATGTGTCGGGCATGATTCCGCCCGAGCGCGGTTGCCTGGCCCTGATGTGGCCGTTGGCCACGCACCCGGTGAACAAAAACGAAATCATCGCCTGGGACCTGCATGACGCCCCGTCGGTGCTGGCCAGTCTGTCTGCTGCAGACATTCGGACCCGCATCTTCACGCGGGCCGACGAGCTGCCCGAGGGCGTGGCGCGGCTGCCGATCAAGTCGGTGCACGTGAACAAGTCGCCCATGGTGGTGGGCAACCTGAAGACCCTGACACCGGAGCAGGCCGCGCGCTGGGGCTTGGACGTGGAGCAGCAACTGCAACATGGGCTGCAGGCGCGTGACCTGCCGGATCTGAGCGCCATCTGGCAGCAGGTGTTTGCGCGCGAGCCGGGTGACGCCCATGATGTGGACGAAGACCTCTACAACGGCTTTCTGCGCGACACCGACCGCCGCCGTTTGGACGACTTGCGCCGCATGGGTGGCGCGGAGCTGGCCAAAACCAGAAAAGCCTTTGACGATCCGCGCCTGGAAGAGCTCGTCTTCCGCTACCGCGCGCGCAATTTCATCGACACCCTGTCGGCCGAGGAGGCCGAGCGCTGGCATGCCCACCGCGTGGCGCGCCTGCATGATGGCGAGGGTGGGGTGATGAACATCGACCGCTTCCAGCAGGAGATCGACCGCCTGTCCGAATCTGCCGACGAGCGCGCCGAAGAAATCCTCGGCCAGCTCTACGACTGGGCCGACGCGATCACGCCCGAGCTTTAGGCCAGGCAATCCCACCCGTCGCGGTGCATGTGGGCCGGTGCCAGAATGGGCCATGACCGCAGCCCCGCCCATCGTGCCCGCCCCCTACCAACGCATCGCCGCCGAAGAGGCGTGGACCACGCCCGAGCTGATGCGGATGTATGAAAAGATCCTGCAGACCCGCTCGATCGACGACCCTGGTTTCTACAGCCTGTGGGGCTTCTTCGCGGCCAGCCAGAGCGAGCGCGCGCAAACACTGAAGGCGCGCATCCAGGATCTCGACGCCCGCCGCCTGCAGGACATGGACGCGCACGGCATCGCCATGCAACTGCTGATGCTCACGGCGCCCGGCGTTCAGGTGTTCGACGCCGCCACCGGCACGGCGTTGGCCGCCGCCACCAACGACGAGTTGGCAGCCACCGTCCGCCGCCACCCCACGCGCTTTGATGGCCTGGCTGCCGTGGCGCCGCAAGACCCCCAAGCGGCCGCGAAGGAAGTCGAACGCGCGGTCACAAAACTCAAGCTGCGCGGCGTCGTCATCAACTCGCACACCCAGGGCGAATACCTCGACGACCCGAAGTATTGGGACATCTTTGCGGCGGCCGAAAGCTTGGGCGTGCCGGTTTACATCCACCCCAACACGCCATCGCCGCAGATGGTGCAGCCTTACTTGAGCCGTGGCCTGGCCGAGGCGATCTGCGGCTTTGCGCACGAGACCAGCGTGCACGCACTGCGGCTGATTGTGGCGGGGGTGTTCGACCGCTTCCCCAAGCTGCAGATGGTGCTCGGCCATCTGGGCGAGGGCCTGCCCTACTGGCTGTACCGCATCGACTTCATGCACGGTGGCATTGTGCGCGCCAACCGCTGCGAAGGCGCCAAGCCGTTGCAGCGCACGCCGTCCGAGGTGTTGCGCCAGAACTTCCACTACACCAACAGCGGCATGTGCTGGGAGCCCGCCACGATGTACGTGCACCAGCTCATGGGTGCCGACCGCCTGATGTACGCCATGGACTACCCCTACCAAGTGGTGGCAGACGAGGTGCGCGCCATGGACGCGTTGCCCCTGTCGGCCGAGCACAAGAAGATGTTCTTCCAGACCAATGCCGAAAAGCTCTTCCAGCTGAATCTTGGGGGATGACCATGCAGTTTTACCAATCAGGACGACCACGGGCAGCTCACCTATTGATAGCGGTTTTCTTGGCTGCGCTGGGCTGGGTGAGCGGCGTGCAGGCCCAGCCCTGGCCCAGCAAGCCGATCCGCATCGTCGTCACCTTTCCGCCCGGCGGCAGTTCGGATGCGGCGGCCCGCCTGGTGGCGCCACGTCTGGCCGAGCGACTGGGCCAGAACGTGGTCGTCGAGAACCGCCCTGGCGCGGGCGGCGGCATCGGGCTGGAGGCTGTGGCCAAGTCGCCTGCCGACGGCCACACCCTGGTGCTGGCCTCGGCCGGTGGTCTCACAGCCAACCCCAGCCTCTACCCCAAGCTGAACTACGACCCGGTGAAGGACTTCGCGCCGGTTGGCCTGCTGGGCACCAGCCCCTTCGTGTTGGTCGGGCCAGAGTCCCTGCCCGCCAAGGATTTGAAGGAGCTGCTGCGCTTGGCTAAATCGCAGCCGGGCCGGCTGAGCTATGCATCCGGCGGCAATGGCACGGCCATGCACTTGTCGGGCGAATTGCTCAAGAGCATGGCCGGGCTTTTCATCGTGCATGTGCCTTACCGCGGCACCGGCCCAGCGGTGCTGGCTGCGCTGCAGGGTGACGTGCAGCTCGCGGTGGCCGACATCACAGCCGTGCAGGCGCAGCTCAAGGCCGGCAAGCTGCGGGCCTATGGCGTGCTGAGCCCGCAGCGCAGCCCGCTCGCGCCCGACATCCCCACCCTGGCCGAAGGCGGCCTGCCGGGCTATGAATCGGTGGGCTGGTTCGCACTGCTGGCCCCGGCAGGCACGCCGGCCGAGGTGGTGGGCAAGATCAACGCCGCGCTCAACGCCGTGCTGCAAAGCCCGGACATCAAGCGCCAGTTCGCCAACGTCGGCCTCGACCCGCTCGGCGGCAGCCCCGAAGACCTGGTGCGCACCATGCGCGCCGACACCGAGAAGTGGGCGCGGGTGATTCAGGTGTCGGGGGCGAAGGTGGATTGAGGGCTTTGAATAAATGTAGTAACATATCTACATCTATGCATCGCGGGAGTTGCCGCTGTGACCATCACCACCTTCTCCAGCCGCCAGTTCAACCAAGACGCCGGCAAGGCCAAAAAGGCAGCGCAGCGTGGCCCCGTGTTCATCACCGACCGCGGTCACCCAGCCCATGTGCTGCTCACGTTTGAGGCCTACAAAAAAATCGCTGGTACGCCCACCAAGATTGCCGATCTGTTGGCGATGCCTGACGCGAAAGATGCCGATCTGGTGATCCCGCCCCTGCGCGATTTGGCCCAACCAGCCGACTTGAGCTGAGGCCACCGACGTGCCCTACCTGCTGGACACCAATGTGGTGTCTGAACTCCGCAAAATCCGCCACGGCAAGGCCGACCGCCGCGTCGCGCAATGGGCTGACAGCGTGGACGCGGGTGACCTGTTCATCTCAGTCATCACCTTGCAGGAAATCGAAATCGGCGTGCTGCTGGCCGAGAGGCGCGATGCCAAGCAGGGTGCGGTCTTGCGCCATTGGCTGACTCGACAGGTGCTGCCCGCCTTTGAAGGGCGCGTGCTGGCCGTGGATGCCGCCGTCGCGCAACGCAGCGCCCATCTGCATGTACCCGACCCCCGCCCGGTGCGCGACGGCCTGATCGCCGCAACTGCCCTGGTGCACGGCATGACGGTGGTGACACGGAGTGTGGCGGATTTCGAGCCGACGGGGGTGCAGGTGTTGAATCCCTGGGAGTTCAAATAGAAGCCTGCCGCCCCGGCAAATGCAACGTCGGCACCGCCGCCGGTGTGGTGGCGATCAATTGCCCGCGCCGGTAAACCTGCAAGCGCGCGGCGCGGGTGCGGATGGCGTCCACTGGGTCCTTGGCTTGCAGCAGCACGAAGTCCGCGTGGCAGTTCTTGGCGATGCCGTACCCCTGCAAACCCAGGATGCCGGCCGGTGTGGTGGTGACCATCTCGAAGCACTGACGCATGGCCGTCTGGCTGGTCATCTGCGCCACATGCAGGCCCATGTAGGCGACGTCGAGCAGGTCGGCCTGGCCCAGGCAGTACCATGGGTCGAGCATGTCGTCCTGGCCAAAGGCCACGGGCAGGCCGGCGGCCAGCAGTTCGGGCACGCGGGTCAGGCCGCGCCGCTTGGGGTAGCTGTCGTGCCGGCCCTGCAGCACGATGTTGACGCAGGGGTTGCTGACCACGCTCAAGCGTGCCTCGGCCATCAGCGGGATGAGCTTGCTGACGTAGTAGTTGTCCATCGAATGCATGGACGTGAGGTGCGAGCCCGTCACGCGGCCGTGCAGGCCCAGGCGCTGCGTCTCGAAAGCCAGGCTTTCGACGTGGCGTGAATGCGGGTCGTCGGACTCGTCGCAATGCATGTCCACCATCAGGCCGCGCTCGGCGGCGATCTCGCACAACAGCTTCACGCTTTCGGCGCCCTGCGCCATGCTGCGCTCGAAGTGGGGGATGCCGCCGACGACTTCCACGCCCATGTCAAGTGCGCGCTTGAGGTTCTGCAGGCCGCCCGGAGAGCGCAGCAAGCCGTCTTGCGGGAAGGCCACCAGCTGCAGGTCGAGGTAGGGCGCGACCTGCTTCTTGACCTGCAGGAGCGCCTGCACGGCCAGCAGGCGCGCGTCGCTCGTGTCCACATGGCTGCGCACCGCCAGCAGGCCCTTGGCCACGGCCATGTCGCAATAGCGCAGGGCGCGCTCGGTGATGGCCTCGACCGTCAGATGCGGTTTGAGCTCGCCCCACAGCGCAATGCCCTCCAGCAGCGTGCCGCTCTGGTTGATGCGCGGTATGCCGTAGGTGAGGGTGGCGTCCATGTGGAAATGGGCGTCCACAAAGGGCGGGCTGAGCAGTTGGCCCTGAGCGTCGACCACCGCGCGGGCGGGCGCTTGCGTGGGTGA
>JBDKJB010000003.1:0-14970 GCA_039796835.1 Pseudomonadota bacterium
TCAGGCGTTGCCACGCCGCGACCAGGCCGGCAGGGCTGCGTTCATCCATCAGTTGGCCGGCGTGGCTGTGGGTGACCACTTCGGGGGTTCCCCAGATGTTGGTGGCCACCACGGGCGTGCCGCAAGCCATGGACTCGAGCAATACGTTCGCCCAACCTTCGCGGCTGCTGCACAGCGTCAGCGCGTCGGCCGCGCTGTACCACCACTTCAGGTCGGTCTGTAGCACTGAGCCCACCAGGCGGACGCGTTCCTGAAGTTTCAGTCGGTGAATCAAACCGGTGAGGCGGGTTTTTTCTTCCCCAGCACCGGCAATCAGCAGGTGCACGTTGGGCGGTAGGCTGCACAAGGCTTCGATGGCGATGTGGTGGCCTTTGCGTTCGATCAGGTGCCCCACAGACAGCAGGTATTGTTTGTCGGCAGCGAGGCCCAGCCGGGTGCGTGCAGCGACCCGGTCTTCGGGCACAAAGCGCTGCAAGTCAACCCCGTTGCGCAGGGTCAGCAGCTTGCCGGGCTCAGCACCCAGGTTTTGCAGGGTGTCCATGAGTGCACGACATACGCCAATGGATGCGCTGGCGGCCGCAGCGGTCTGCAGGATCAATTCGCGCGGGCGGGGATACTCAGGAATCAGGTTCAGGTCAGTACCCCGCGCCGTCACCACGAAGGGCTTATTCAACCAGCGTGACAGGTGCATTGCCGCCACGCCGTCCGGGTAGTAATAGTGAGCGTCGATCAGGTCAAAGTCGAAACCGTTGGCCATCAAGGCCCGGATGGTGGGCAGGGCCGCACGCGCCATGGCCATGGGTGCCAGGTTCATGCCCACCTTGGGCAGCAGCAGGTAACGCGGATGCTGTACCTGGACACCATTCCAGGTCTCGACCAAAGGGGTTCGGGCAAACAGTCCATAGTCGCCAAAACGTGGGCCTGTGAATGGAAACCAGGGCACGGGTGCCACGACCCGAGTGTCCACCTGGCCTGTGGCCAGCACATAGCGGAGTCGCGTTTCCACAAAGATGCCATGGCTGGGCCGCACAGAGCTGGGGTACAGGCTCGAAAAGAGCAGAGTTCGGATCGGCTTCATGGCCGCGAAGTGTCTCATGGCCAGCCCGGATACAGCGGGCAGTGATAAAACCGTAACATTGACTGCGGCAGAGCGCCAGACGGAAACCAAGGAGCGGGCGGATGGCAAAAACAGCAGGGGCGGGGCGGCGATTCAGTCCGCCGGAGGCCAAGTTGCACGAGGTGTTGACCGCTTTCATGGCCCGGCTGGCGCACACCTCGGAGGCCAGCATCAGCTTCCATGAGCAGCTGGAGGAGTGCGCCCAGCAACTCCAGACCGCGAACGACCTGGGCGAGGTGTCCGAGCTCATGCGCAATCTGCTGGCGGCGACCGAGGCCATGGCCGCCAACAGCCAGTTTGTGCAAAGCGAGCTCCAGGGCCTGCAGGAGCAGGTGCAGAGCACGGACACACAGATCGCCAAGCTGCACGCAGAGCTCGACCGCCTCGACGTGCTGGCGCGGCATGACGCGCTCACGGGGGCGCTGAATCGCAAAGGCATGGATGAATCTGTGCACCGCGAAGTCTCGAAAATGCGGCGCGCCAGGACACCGCTGTCGGTGGTGATGCTGGACATCGATCACTTCAAAAACCTCAACGACAGCCTGGGCCACAGCGTAGGAGATGCGGCACTTCGCCATCTGGCAGTGCTCGCCCGCGAAGCCTTGCGACCCATGGATACGGTGGCGCGCTATGGCGGGGAGGAGTTTCTGCTGCTGCTACCTGACACTCTGCTCGAGCGTGGCATCGAGGCCATCCAGCGTCTGCGGGGTGTGCTGGCCGACCGGCCGTTTGTGCATGAGGGGCAGCCGGTGGTGTTCACCTTCAGTGCCGGGGTGGCCCAGGTGATGCCCTCGGAAGAGGTCGACGCTGCCATCAGAAGGGCGGATCAAGCCCTCTACCAGGCCAAGCACGCCGGGCGCAACCGTGTTGTGGGAAACTGGTGAGATGAGACCCATCCTGCCTGAAGCCAACATCCACGCCGCCATCCGCGACAAAGTTGCCAACAACCGCCTCGACTACGTCAAAGAAGTCCAGGCCGCCATCGCCAGCCACGCCGTGGTGGTGGTCGGCATGGGCATCAACCCAATGCCCAAAAAAGCCCGCAAGCTGCTGGACGCTGCCGGGGTGCCCCACAAATACCTGGAGTACGGCAGCTACCTGAGCGAATGGCGCAAGCGCAACGCCATCAAGATGTGGACCGGCTGGCCCACATTTCCGCAGGTGTTTGTCAAAGGCACGCTGGTGGGTGGCGCTGACGACTTGCAAAAGCTGATTGAAAGCGGCGAACTCAGGCAGCTCCTGGCATGAGCCGCCGGCGCTGGCCAATTCAGCCCTGGTGACCGGGGCTACCGCCGTGGCCGCCCTCGTGGCGCTTGCCGTGCCTGTCTGCAAAGCGGCGTGAACCCGCATCAAAGGTTTTCTTCTGTTCGGCATTGAGCTGGGCGTAGAAATCTTTGGTGGCTTGGGCGCGCTTGTCCATCGTGGCATCACGCTCGGCACGCATGGCCTTCATACGGTCGATGCGTTCAGGGGTGGTCAGATGGTTCATCTCGGCACGCATCTTTTCACGGCGCGCGTGCATCTCAGCCGTGGGCTGCATGGCGGCTGTCCAGGTCGTCCAGGCGGATTCTTGAGCGGGCTCGATCTTGAGCCGGGTCTTGAAGTCGGCCAGGTGTTTCTGCATGCGCTCCTGCATGTGCTGGTGCGCCTGTGGCCCGGCATCCGGACGCTCGGGACGTGTCATGCCGCGATGTGCGCGCGGAGCCTCTGCGGCGGCACCCGGGGTGCCGGTTGGGGCCGGGGCCGTCTGGGCAAACGCCATGGCAGTGGTAGCCAACAGGGCGGCCAATGTGGTGGCGCAGAGGCCGCGTTTGAGAGAGGGCAGGTGTGACATGGCAAGTCCTTTCAAAGGGGTTGATTCATGAGAAGAAGTTTGCGCCGCGCATGTAATCCGCAAGCGGCAACAGTTGAAGCACAGGTAAAGTTGTTGAAAAGAGAGCGAAAGACACTGCATGAAATCATGGATGAAAAATCTGATGGTATTCACCATCGCACCGGGTTGGCGCCAGTCTGCGGAGAACATGGAGGCCAGCCTGCACTCAGCGGCGTTTGCCCCCTGCGGACCTACCGTGGAACGCTCCATCGGCTGGGTGCCGCCGCGTGGCGAAGCGCACGGCCCGCTGGTGGAGGTGGTGGACGGCCAGCGAGTGCTGACCCTGCAACTGGAGTCCCGCATGCTGCCGGCCAGTGTGGTGCGGCGAAAGGCCATGGAGCGTGCACAACAGATCGAGAGCCGGACTGGTCGCAAGCCGGGCAAAAAGGAGCGGCGCGACATCCAGGACGATATGCGCCAGTCCTTGCTGCCGCAGGCCTTTACCAAAGAAGCCCGCATCAAGGTCTGGATCGACCCCAAGGCCCGTCGCCTGATGGTGGAGGCTGCATCGGTCAAGAAAGCAGACGATGTGCTGGGCCTGCTGGCGCACTGCCTGCCGGGCTTTGCCGCCATGCCGCTCGCCACCACCACATCACCCCAGGTGGCCATGGCCCGGTGGTTGTCGCGCAAAGGGGCTCCCGCCGGTTTCAGTGTGGACCGCGACTGCGAACTCAAGGCGCCAGACGAGTCCAAGGCGGCGGTGCGCTACGCCAAGCACCCCCTCGATATTGACGAGGTGCGCGCCCACATCAAGGCAGGCAAGCAGCCCACCCGCGTGGCGCTGACCTGGGGCGGGCGTGTTTCCTTTGTGCTGACAGAACAGATGGCACTGAAAAAAATCGAATTTCTTGACGTGGTGTTTGAAGACGGCAGTGCCGATGATGGCGACGACGACTTTGACGCCAACGTAGCGATCGCCACAGCCGAGATGACCTCGGTGATGGCCGATCTGGTGGAAGCGCTGGATGGAGAGAGTGGTACCGGGTCTGCAGACGGCACGGCGGTGTGAATGACCTCAGGGCAGCGCAGGATAGTCGGTGTACCCCTTCGCCCCACCGCCATACAAGGTGGCACGGTCTGGCTTGTTGAGCGGCGCGCCTTCGCGCAGGCGCCGCGTCAGGTCCGGATTGGCGATGAAGTTGCGGCCAAAACACACCAGATCGGCGCCGTTTTGAACAGCTGCGTGTGCCATTTCTGACGTGTAGCAGTTGTTGACCATCCAGGCTGCCGTGCCGCCCGCCTGGCGAAACGCGGTCTGCAGCGCGGCGTAGTCGAAGGGCAGCTCACCTTGGGTGAAGTCGTGCGCCATGCCGGTGCTGCCTTCGATCACGTGCACATAGGCGATGCCGCGCCCGTCGCTGCCCCGGATGGCTCCCAGGCCGCGCGCCAGATGCTCAAACAGAGGCTGGGGCGCATCGTCAAACGCGTCGTTGGCGGGGGTGACCGGCGAAATCCGCAGCGCCGTGCGTGCGCCGCCGATGCGGTCAGCAATCGCCTGCATCACCTCGAGGGTGAAGCGGCAGCGGTTCTCGATGCTGCCGCCGTAAGTGTCGGTCCGTGCGTTGCTGTTGCGCCGGTGGAACTGGTCGCACAGGTAGCCGTTGGCAGCATGCAGCTCCACGCCGTCCATGCCGGCGTCGATGGCGTTCTGCGCGGCCAGGGCGTATTCGGAAACGATGTCCGGGATCTCGCCCAGCTCCAGGGCCCGGGGGGCCGACGTGGGCACAAACTGCGCCACGCCCTCGCGGATCAGCACGGTCTTGGTATTTGCAGGGATGGCTGATGGGGCGACCGGGGCCTGGCCGCCGGGCTGCAGGTCCACATGCGAGATGCGGCCCACGTGCCAGAGCTGCATGAAGATCCGCCCGCCCGCCGCATGCACGGCGTTGGCCACGGTGCGCCAGCCAGCGATCTGCTCAGTCGTCCAGATGCCTGGCACGTCGGAGTAGCCCTGGCCCTGGTGGCTGATGGCGGTGGCCTCGGTCACGATCAGGCCGGCGCCGTGCTGGGGGTGGGCACGCTGCGCGTAGTAGGTGGCCGCCAGGGCGGTGGGGATCGCACCGGGCGAGCGGTTGCGCGTGAGCGGTGCCATCACCAGGCGGTTGGTGAGCGTGATGGGCCCGAGCTGAAAAGGATCAAACAAGGATGTGGAAGCCATGGTCATGCAGGGCATGTTAGTGCACGGCGTCCTATGATGCTGTCCATGCCGAAACCAGTGGCCTCGTTCAATCTTTGGCGCTTCGCCCGCTGGACTGCATTGGCTGTGGTGCTGCTCGTGGCGGTGGCCCTGGGGGCGCTCTGGCAGTGGGTGCAAACGGATCACTTTCGCCAGATGCTGGCCCGCGAGGCCAGTGCTGCCCTGGGTGTGGAACTGGAATTTGGCGCCCTGGGTTTGAGCCTGCGGCCGCTGCCGGCGCTGCGGGTGGACGCGGTGCGCCTCAAGACGGAGCCCCCGCTCACTGCCGAGCGCATCGAGTTGCGGCCCAGTGTGCCAGATTTGCTGGCCGGGCGGCCTGTGCTGGCCCTGCTGTCGGTGCAAAAGGCCAAGTTGCCGCAGGTCGGGGTGGACGGCCTGCTGCGTCGCCTGGACCAGAAAGCGCAGTCTGCCTCGAACCCAGCCCCGAAGGCATCGGGGGGCGCGGCCGCGGCTTTGCTGGGGAGCAAGCTGGAGCTGGAAGACATCGTATGGCAAGGGCCCGGTGGTCAGGTGGTGGGCTTTGACGCCAGCGCGCGCCTGGGTCCTGGCCTGTTGCCAACTGCCTTGCAGCTCACACTGCGGCAACTGCGTGTGAATGGCCTGGAAGACCTACGTGGCACGGTGCTTTCACTCCAGCAGCAGGGGGGGGCAGACGGCGGCGCGCACAGTTACGCGGTGGACCTGCGGCTGCGGGGTGTGGCCACTCCCGCCGAACGTGGGCGCATCACCGGGCAACTGAACTGGAAGTCAGCCCCCACTCACGTTGGTCTGACGGGGCAGCTGAACACCCAGGGTCTGGACCTGCGCCTGGTGGGTAAGTCCACCGCCAAGGGCCTGCAGCCTGTGCTCAGCGGGCTGCTGGACGCCAAAACCACCCTCAGTGCACAGGCCCCTGCAGCTGCGGGTTTGCTGGACGCGCTGCAGGCCGATTCGCCGTTAACCGTGCGGCAGGCTGTGCTGCATGGCATGGACCTGGCCAAGGCGGTCAAAACCGTCGGCATGAGCCGCGGTGGCGAAACCCCCCTGAATGAGCTGTCGGGCCAACTGCACACCCAGGGCAGGGCCTTGCAGCTGACGCAGCTGGTGGCACGCTCCGGCGTCTTGGGGGCCACCGGTCAGGTGGCGGTGTCGCCGCAAGGGGCGCAAAGCAGCAAACTGAGTGGTCAGGTGCATGTGGCCCTGGGCGACCAGGCCCTGCCGGACGCCGCCAAAGGCATCGTGGGCGTGCCGCTGCAGGTGGGCGGCACACTGGAGTCGCCCGAGCTCTCCTTGAGCCGCTCGGCCCTGATCGGCGCCGCTGTGGGTTCGGTGCTGATGCCCGGCGCGGGCACGGCAGCCGGGGCGAGCTTGGGTGACCGTGTGGGGGAGAAACTGAAAGGAATTTTCGGCAAATAGCCGTTATTCCAAGCGCATAATCAGCTACCTAAACAATAGCGATCAACTGTCGTAGCCGGGGCTTTCGCGTGAGAGCTTGCGCAAGAGCGCGGGCCAGGCCAGGGCTGCCAGCCCCTGGCCGGCAGTGGCCACGCTGGCCTGCATGGCCGCCTTGTTGGCCTGTTGCGAATGTTCGCTGGTCGTGATCACCGCGCCGCCGGCCTGCGCGTCGATCTGGATACGGCAGGCGCACTCGAGAAAGTACATGTGCATGAAGGCGTCGCCGACCGTTTTGCCCACGGTCAGCAGGCCGTGGTTGCGCAGGATCAGGAAGTTGTTCTGCCCCAAGCTGGCCTGCAGGCGGGGTTTTTCCTCGGCATAGAGGGCGATGCCCTCGTAATCGTGGTATCCCAGCGAAGGGATGACGACGGTGGCCTGCTGGCTGATCGGCAGCAGGCCGCTCTGTTGCGCGCTCACGCCCACGCCCGCGCGGCTGTGCGTGTGCAGCACACAGCCCACGTCTTCGCGCGCGTCGTGGATGCAGCTGTGGATCGTGAACCCAGCCGGATTCACCGGGAAGGGCGACTCGCTGAGCTTGTTGCAGGCCTGGTCGATCTTGATCAGGCTGCTGGCCGTGATCTCATCGAACATCAGGCCATAGGGGTTGATGAGGAAGTGGTGCTCCGGGCCGGGCACGCGCGCACTGATGTGCGTGAAGATCAGGTCGCTCCAGCCATACAGCGCCACCAGCCGGTAGGCGGCGGCCAGGTCCACGCGCAATTGCCATTCTTCGGCGCTGACGACTTCCTTGAGGTTGGGGATTTTCATTTGGGGTACCCGCAAAGATGTTTCAGCGATTATGCGACTCATCTTTCACTGCCGTTGCATCAGCCATCAGCTCTCGGGTTTGAAGCCGCTGGTTTTGATGATCGGACCCCAAAAGTCGAATTCCTTTTTCTGGGCAGCCAGCAGTTCTGCCGGACTGGAGCTGGTCGGGGCGAAGCCGATCTTCGACCAAGTTTCGCGGACGTCTGGTGAGGCCATCATCGCCTTGATCTCTTGCGCCACAACGGCAGTCTTCCCCTGCGGCACGTTCCTGGGCATGAACACCCCGAACCATTCCCGTTGAACCAGATTCGCGTAACCCAACTCCTGGAAAGTGCTCGCCTTCGGGAAGAACAGCGAGCGATCAGCTGAGGAGGTGGCCAGCACCCGCAACTTGCCCGCTTTCTCCAGGGGAAGTGCGGCGCCTTCAGTGGCCAGGACGCTCGCCACTTCGCCGCCGGCCAGCGCCAACATCGCAGCGCTACCACCACGGTAGGGAACATGGGTCAGCGGGATGCCGGTGTCACGTGCCAACAGCAGCGCCATGAAATGCGGGAAAGAACCAGCCCCCGCATTGCCGCAGCTGGCCTGGGCAGGGTTGGACTTGCACCAGGCGCTGAACTCGTCGAATGACCGCACCGCTGCCGGAACCGCCGGGCCGACGGCAAGGCAGAACTCGGTGCTGGCGATCATGCCCACCGGGGTGAGATCTCTGAAGATATCGTAAGACAGGGTGGGGTAGATGTGCGGGTACATGGTGACCACAGATCCCGGCGTGACAAGCATTGCAGACCCGTCTGACGCGGCGAGCTTAAGTGCTTCCACGGCCATGCGGCCGGCGGCCCCGGCCTTGTTGTCGACGATGGCGGCCTTGGCGTAAGACCGGCTCAAATGGTCTGCTAATTTGCGTGAGACCACGTCTACCGTGGAGCCCGCAGGATAGCCACAGAAAACCCTTGTGACTTCAAGCGGCTGCGGGGTTTGGGCTGTGGCAGGCAAGGCCCATGTGTGGGTGGCCACGGTGGCTGCAGACAAGCGCAAAAAATGGCGCCGGGTGGATAGGGTCAGCATGAAAACTCCTGGCTGGGGGGGTAGACGCCCCTGTCGTGCCTGAGCAGACCTGGGCTTGTTTGACGCCAGCATAGGATTTCTGGGTGATTCCAACTAGCTCCATATTTTTATAACATGATCATGAATTCGAATCGCTTTATCTGCCATGCAATCTCCTGAACAAATTCGACGGCGCCTCAAGCTGCGTGACCTTGACACTTTGATGGCTGTTGTGCGGACCGGTGGCATCCGCAAGGCTGCGTCGCAGCTGCATGTTTCTCAACCTGCGGTGTCCAAGGCGATTGCTGAACTCGAGCATGTTTTGGGCGTGCGGCTGCTGGATCGGGGGCCTAAAGGGGTTGAGCCAACCCCCTACGGCGCAGCCTTGCTGAAGCGGGGAACCGCCATCTTTGACGAATTGCTTCAGGGGGTGAATGAAATCGGCTCCCTGACAGATCCCACCTCCGGCTCGTTGTGTGTCGGCTCCAGCGAGAGTCTGATGGGGAGTCTGGTGCCGGCTGTGTTGGACGGCATGCATCGGCAGCATCCGCGACTGGCATTCAAGATGGAGTCAGGTGACCCGCCCGTGTTGCTTGGCCATTTTCTGCGTGAGCGGATTTGTGAGTTGGTCTTGCTTCGCCCGTGGACGGCGCTGACCGAACCTGAGTACCGCTGGGAGCCATTGTTCAATGAGCGGATTTACGTCGTCGCCGGGTTGCACAACCCCTGGGCGAGGCGCAAGAAGGTGCGTCTCGAGGAGTTGGTCGACGCGCAGTGGGTTCTATCACAAGTTGAGACACTGGCGGGGTCGCCTGTGCGTGATGCCTTCCATGCCATCGGCGCTTCATTGCCAGCACAACTCACTCTTTCGGGCTCGCTGAATTTGAGGCTTGGACTGTTGTCGACAGGACGTTATTTGACTGTTGTTCCAGCCACCGTCCTGAAATTCGGCAATCTGGGTGGGCTGGCCAAAGTCTTGCCTATTTCGTTGCCGGCCTGGACCATGCCCACCGTCATAGTGACACTGGCAAACCGTTCCCTCAGCCCATTGGCCGAAAAATTCATACAGAGCGCCCGTAAACTGGCAGAGAGGTTGTCCATCGAGACAGGCTGATCTTCGTCAGACCTCGCTGGCAAGACAGAGGGAGCACGACCGCACGCGCTAGCGCTCGCATGGCACCTACTGGCTGTTTTGGGGGAGGGCGGGGTCTCAGTTACTCAACCCGGATCACCACCTTGCCCGTGGCGCGGCCCGACTCCGAATAGGCCAGCGCCTCGCGCGCCTGGTCCAACGCAAAGACCTTGTCCACCACCGGCCGGATGGCGCCGCTTTCCACCAGCTGCGCAATCTGCCGCAACTGCTCGCCGCTGGGCCGCATGAACAGGTATTCGTAGCGCGCACCGCGCGCCCGGGCGGCAGCCGTGGCCTTGCGCGACATCCAGCCTAGCGCCAACACCAGCAGCGGGTTGAGCCCCCAACTGCGCGCGAAAGCGGCCGACGGCGTGCCGCCGATGCTCACCACCACGCCACCGCGCTTCACGCATTGGAAGGATTTCACCAGGGTGCTGCCGCCGGCGCTGTCGAGCACCACATGGCAATCGTGCGCCACGTCCTCAAAGCGGGCGCTGCGGTAGTCGATGGCCACATCCGCACCCAGGCGCTTGACGAGGCCCACATTGCGTTGCCCGACCGTGGTGAGCACCGTCGCGCCGAGGTGGCGGGCGAGCTGGATGGCCACGGTACCCACCCCGCCGCTGCCCGCGTGGATCAGCACGCGCTGACCAGCGGAAAGTTTGCCCAGTTCTACCAGCGCCTGCCAGGCCGTAAGCGCCACCAAGGGCAGCGAAGCGGCCTCTTCAAAGGAGAGGTTGGCCGGCTTCAATGCGGCGGATTCTTCGCGCACGGCGGCGAACTCGGCAAATGCGCCGATGCGGTCCTTGTCGAGGCGCGCGTAGATGGCGTCGCCTACTTTGAAGCGCGTCACCCCTGTGCCCACCGCCGTGACCACGCCTGCCAGGTCGTTGCCCAGCACCAACGGAAAGCGGTACTCCAGGATGACCTTAAGCTGCCCGGAGCGGGTCTTGAAGTCGATCGGGTTCACGCTGGCGGCCTTGACCTGCACCAGCAGATCGGTGTCGCCTATCGCGGGGACGGGAAGGTCGGCGACCTGCACCCCGTCGTTGGGGCCGTAGCGGGTGATGAAGGCGGCTTTCATGGTCGGCGATTCTGGCAGGCTTGGCAAAAGGTGGTTTCCAACTTCGCCTACACCCCAACAACTACGTCACTCCAACGTCAATCCCGACTTCGCCGCCACCATGCGCCAGCGCGTGACTTCGCTTTCGGTGTGCTGCGCCAGGGCGGTGCCCGTGTAGTCCTTTTCGGGCAGCAACTGGATGGCCTGGGCGGCCATCTTGCTGGTGAAATCCCTGTCCTTCATGGCTGTCAGATAAGCGGCCTGCACCTTGTCGAGCATCGCCTTCGGAGTGCCCTTGGGGGCGTAGATACCGTACCAGGTCGAGGCCTCGAAGTTGGGGATGGCCGTTTCGTGCAGGGTGGGCACGGTCTTCAGTTGCGGCAGGCGCACCTTGGACGTGACCGCGATGGCGCGCACCTTTTTCTGCTCGATCTGTGGCAGGGCGGTGTTGGTCTGGTCGAACATGCCGTCCACCTGGCCGCCGATGACGTCGATCAGCGCCGGGCCCGCGCCCTTGTAGGCCACCAGGCTGGGTTTGATGCCGGCGGCGTTGGCAAAGAGCGCAGCGATCAGGTGTGAGCTGGAGCCTACGCCTGCGTTGCTGATGAAGACCTTCTCGGGATTCTTCTTGCTGTAGTCCACCAGCTCCTGGATGCTCCTGGCCGGATGGTCGTTGCGCACCAGCAGTACCAGGGGGGTGTCGGGGAAGCGGAAGACGGCGTCGAAATCCTTTACCGGGTCGTAGCTGAGCTTTTTGTACAGCGCGGGGGCAGCACCCATGTAGCCCATGTGGCCGACGAGGAAGGTGTAACCATCGTTCCTGGTTTTGGCGACCTTGGCTGCGCCTACGGTGCCGCCCGCGCCCGGGGAGTTGTCGATAACGATGGGCTGCTTGAGTTCACGCGCCACGCGCTCCGCAATGTGGCGGGCCAGGGCGTCGGTCGGGCCGCCGGCGGCGAAGGGCACGACCCAGGTGATGGGTTTGCTGGGGTAGGCGTCTTGCGCGAATGCAGGGGCAGTCAAGGCCAGGGCGGCGATGACCGTGCCCAGGGCGCGGCGGGTCAGGGGGTAGGCGAAGGGCATATGGTCTCCTGCGGGTCGTTGTACGGTATGGTGTTTCGGGGTCAGTTGAATACTCAGTGCATGGGGATGACCAGGGCCTGGTCCACCATCTGTGGCGCGGTGCCGAGGTAATTCACGGGGTTGCACAGGTGGTCGATGCGCTCTGCGCTGACCAGGGCCGTGACGCTGCCTGTGGCCTTGAGCACGTCGGCCAGGGTGCGTTTGTGGTCTAGGGCCGTGCGGCAGGCGGCGTAGACCACGTCGTGGGCTTCATTGCGGCCGAGCACGGGGGCCAGGCCCATCATCACGGCTTCGGCGACGATGAGGCCGTCGGTCGAATCGAGGTTCTGGCGCATGCGCGCGGCGTCCACCTCCAGGCCGCTGAGCATGAACAGGGCCTGTGACACGGCACCTGCCGTGTGCAAAAAGGCTTCGGGGATGGCGACCCATTCGGCTTGCCAGGGGCCGGTGGCGCGCTCGAAGTCCTGCACCGCGCCGTCCAGCGCCAGGCCGGCCAGGTGGCGCACGGTTTTGGCCGCTCCGATCATCACTTCGCAGCTGATGGGGTTGCGCTTCTGCGGCATGGTGCTCGACGCACCCCGGCCCTGCACAAAAGGCTCGAAGACTTCGCTGAACTCGTTGGCCATCATCAGTGACACATCGAAGGCCATCTTGCCCAGGGCCATGGTGACCAGGCCCAGCCACTGCGCGGTTTCTGCGAGGCCGTCGCGCGCGGTGTGCCAGGGGGTGGCGGGCACGCCCAGCTTCAACTCTGCCATCATGGCGCGTTGCACGTCCAGGCCACGGTCACCCAGCGACGCCAGCGTGCCGCCCGCGCCCGCAAACTGGCCGACCAGCACGCGCGGCCGCAACTGTTGCAAGCGCTCCAGGTTGCGCTCGACCATGCCGAGCCAGACGGCGCATTTCAGGCCGAAGGTGGTGGGCAGGGCGTGCTGCAGGTGGGTGCGGCCGGCCATCGGGGTGTCGCGGTGCTCGTGGGCCAGGCGTCGCAGTTGTGCGGAGACGCCACGCAGGTCGGACTCCAGCACATCCAGGCCCTCACGGATCTGCAGCACCAGGGCGGTGTCCATGATGTCCTGCGTGGTGGCGCCCCAGTGCAGGTATTTGCCCGCGTCAGCATCCACTTTCGCCAGGCCTTCGGCCAGTTGGTGCACCAGCGGCAGGATGGGGTAGCCGACGTTGTGCGTCTCGCGCTGCAGGCGGTCGACGTCGAGCCCGATGCCATGGGCGTGGGCGGCGATGGCCTGGGCCGCGTCTGGTGGGATCAGGCCGAGTTTTCCCTCGGCCAGGGCCAGGGCGATTTCGGTGTCGGTGTAGCGGGTCAGGGTGGCGGTGTCTGCAAACACGGCACGCATGGCGTCGGTGGAGAACAGGCCGCCGAGGAAGCGGTTGTCGATGAGGGTGGAGGGCATGGGGCGCGAGAGTGGGCTCAATATGTACGAACATATTATAGGATGTGCGCCAGATATGTTCGTACATATTCCTGACTTCCAGCCAGGGTCTTTACAATCCAGGCCATGGACCGTCGCCCCCTCTACATGCAGATTGCCGACCGGCTGGCGCTCGACATCGCCAGCGGCCGCTATGCCGTGGGCACCGTGCTGCCACGCGAGCCTGACCTGGCGCAGCAGCTGCAGGTGAGCCGTTCGACGCTGCGGGCGGCGCTGGCGGCGCTGGAGCGGCGTAAGCAGGTGTCGCGGCGCAAGAACGCGGGCACGCGGGTGGAGGCGGCCCAGCCGCAGCAGGGCTACGGGGCCAACCTGGCGTCGCTGCCGGATCTGGTTCAGTGGGCGCAGGAATGCGCGCGCGTAGTGCAGGGCTCGTGCCCCGTGGTGCTGGATGCCGACCTGGCCCAGGAGTTGGGCTGTGCGCCCGGATCCCGCTGGCTCTTGGTGCAGAGTCTGCGCTTCGACGAACCGCAAGGCGCAACACCCGTGTCGTGGACCGACGCCTACATCGACGAGCGCCACGCAGCCGTGCTGCCGGCGGTGAAGCAACAGCCGTCGGTGCTGATGTCGGAGCTGCTGGAGCGCCACTTTGGCGTGGAGCTGGCCACCGTCGAGCAGGAAGTGCAGGGCTGGAAGCTCGGCAAGGCCCACGCTGCTGCGCTGCAAGCCCGGGCCGGCGGGGCGGCGCTGAAGGTGTTGCGTCGCTACCTGACGCCAGACGGCGCGCCCGCGCTGGTGACGGTGTCAATCCACCCGGCGGAGCGGTTTTCGATCAAGACGACCTTGACCCGGACCTGAAGCTGTTTTTGATCCCGGATGTCCGGCTTGGCTGAACCAGCAAGCTCAAACCCCAAACCGCGCCCCGGCTCCCAGCAGCGTCGCAACGCCAAGTGCGGCAAACACCGCAGCCGCGATGCTGTGCATCAACCGCATCGGGATGCGGCCCGCCAGCCTGTCGCCGGCGAACACGGCGGGCACATCGGCCAGCAGCATGCCCAGCGTGGTGCCGACCACCACCATCACCGGGCTGGCATAGTGGGCCGCCATGGCCACGGTGGCGATCTGGGTTTTGTCGCCTATTTCGGCCAGGAAGAAGGTGATCAAGGTGGCGCCGAAGACGCCGAAGCGCCGTGCGGCCTGGGCTTCATCGTCTTCGATCTTGTCGGGGATGAGAGTCCAGGCTGCCATGCCGATAAACGACAGGCCGAGCACCCAGCGCAATGTGGCTGGGCTCACTGTGGCGGTGATCCAGGCGCCCAGCGCCCCCGCCAGGCTGTGGTTGAACACCGTGGCGACAAAGATGCCCGCCACGATGGGCCAGGGCTTCTTGAAACGGGCCGCGAGAAGAAAGGCCAAGAGCTGGGTTTTGTCGCCCATTTCTGCCAAGGTGACCACCCCGGTGGAGACAAGCAAGACTTCTGCGTTCATGCGACTGGAATGCAGTCGGGGCTGCCAGGGTATCGGTCGGACATGATGCATTCTGGCAGCTCCAGAGGGCGCGCAAGACGCCGTGTAAAATGTACGCAGCTGTCAAATTTGTACAAACAGGTGCTTTGCCTCCTGGAGTGAATTCCGAGCCAATGTTTCGGCCCTGGACTGCCATGGACTACCCCCAAGAATTTGACGTCATCGTGGTCGGTGGCGGGCACGCCGGTACCGAAGCCGCGCTGGCTTCGGCGCGCATGGGTGCCGCCACGCTCCTGCTGACCCACAACATCGAAACCCTGGGCCAGATGAGCTGCAACCCCAGCATCGGCGGCATCGGCAAGGGCCACCTGGTGAAGGAGGTCGATGCTCTGGGCGGCGCG
>JBDKJB010000004.1:0-14501 GCA_039796835.1 Pseudomonadota bacterium
CACCTGCGCTGGGACGTCGAGGAAGACCTTGCCAGAGTGCTGGGCGATGTGCCGGCCCGCGCTTTGGGTGATGTTGCGCGCAACATTGCGGCTGCTGTGCGGCGATTTGCCCAGAAATGAACCGCTTTTTTCGCAGCGTTCACATTGTCTGGATTGCCCTGAGGTACGGGTTGGATGAGCTCGTGCTCACCAGCTTCCAAAAGCCGTGGCTGCGCCTTCTGGCCAGGGTGGTGTCGGTGGGGCGCAACCTGCAAGCCCCTCGGGGCGAGCGCTTACGGGAGGCGCTCGAACGCCTCGGCCCCATTTTTGTGAAGTTCGGCCAGGTGCTGTCGACGCGGCGCGATCTGTTGCCCCTGGACATTGCCGATGAACTCGCCAAGTTGCAGGACCGCGTGCCTCCGTTTGCTCCCGATCTGGCGGTTGCAGCGATTGAAAAATCCTTTGGCAAACCTTTGGACAGGATCTTCACTGTATTTGACCGTGTCCCCGTGGCCAGCGCTTCGATCGCTCAGGTCCATTTGGCGAAGCTGGTCGACAAACGTGGGACGGAGCGTGAAGTGGCTGTCAAGGTGCTTCGCCCAGGCATGCTGGCTGCCATCGACAAGGATCTGGCCCTGATGCGCATGATGGCACGTTGGGTGGAACGCCTCTCCGATGACGGAAAACGGCTCAAGCCACGCGAGGTGGTGGCTGAATTCGACAAGTACCTGCATGACGAACTCGACCTGGTGCGCGAGGCTTCCAGCGCGGCGCAATTGCGCCGCAACATGGCGCCGTTGGGCTTGGTGCTCATCCCGGAGATGCTCTGGGACTATTGCGCCAGCGACGTGATCGTCATGGAGCGCATGCAGGGCATCCCGATCAACCAGGTGGATCGCCTGCGGGAAGCGGGGGTGGACATTCCTAAGCTCGCCCGCGATGGCGTGACGATCTTTTTCACCCAGGTGTTCCGCGACGGGTTTTTCCATGCCGACATGCACCCCGGCAACATCCTGGTGAGCACCGATCCGGCTACATTCGGTCGCTACATCTCGCTGGACTTCGGCATCGTCGGCACCCTGACGGAGGTCGACAAGGAGTATCTGGCGCAGAATTTCACCGCTTTTTTCCGGCGCGACTACAAGCGGGTGGCAGAACTCCATCTGGAATCCGGTTGGGTGCCGATGGGCACACGGATTGACGAGCTGGAGGCAGCCATCCGGTCTGTGTGTGAACCGTATTTCGATCGCCCCCTGAAGGAAATTTCTCTCGGCATGGTGTTGCTGAGGCTGTTCCAGGCCTCGCGGCGCTTTCAGGTCGAAATCCAGCCCCAGTTGGTGCTTCTGCAGAAGACCTTGCTCAATGTTGAAGGATTGGGGCGTGAGCTGGACCCGGAGCTGGATCTGTGGAGCAGTGCCAAACCCTTTCTCGAGCAGTGGATGGTGGAGCAGGTGGGACCGCATCGGCTGATGGCCCAGCTGCGCGACCAGGCTCCGCGTTATGCCACCTTGCTGCCCGAATTGCCGCGCCTGATGCATGAATTTCTCAAGGCCCGCCCGGGCAGCCAGCACCGGCACCTGGAGGAACTGCTCCAGGAGCAGCGCCGCACCAACAAGCTGCTTCAAGCCATCATTTATGGCAGCGTGGGTTTTGCGCTTGGCCTGTTTGCGGTCCAAGCTTGGCTGCGGGTGCGGCTGTTCTAGGCGGATTCGCTGCGTAACCACCTTTATAATTAAAAGTTTGCTGCGGGCCGACTGGCTTGGCAGCCCTGTCGTGGAGCGCGTTGCACTCCGCTTGTCCAGCTTCCCAGCATCTCGATACCCCATGCCGATTTACGCCTACAAATGCGAGTCCTGTGGCCACGCGAAGGATGTGCTGCAGAAGATCTCCGACCCAGCGCTGACGGTTTGCCCAGCATGCAATGCGTCCGCCTTCCAGAAGCAATTGACCGCGGCTGGTTTCCAGCTCAAGGGTTCGGGCTGGTATGTCACTGACTTCCGTGGTGGAACCAAGAGCGAAAGCTCTTCTGCAGAAGGTTCAAGCTCAGGCACACCAGCTGCTGCCCCTGCCCCCGTAGCCGCCGAGGCTTCTGCTGCAACATCAAGCAGCCCTGCTGCGACAGCTCCCGGTGGCGGCACAACGTCAGGAGCCTCCACCGCATGATGGCTCGCCTGCGCAAATGGCTGCTGGCCGGGCTGCTGGTCATCCTGCCGGTGGTCATCACCCTGTGGGTGCTGGAGTGGATCGTCAGCACGCTGGACAAAACCCTGCTGATCTTGCCCGGTCAATGGCACCCAGACAAGCTGCTGGGCGTGCACGTCCCCGGTTTTGGCGTGCTTCTGGCGTTGGCGATACTGCTCACCCTGGGCGCGCTGGCCAGCAATTTTGTCGGTCACCGGGTGTTGCACTGGTGGAACGCGCTGCTGCACCGCATCCCCGTGGTGCGGAGCATCTATTCAGGTGTCAAACAGGTGTCGGACACCTTGTTCAGCGACTCCGGCAATGCATTTCGCAAGGCGGTCCTGGTGAAGTGGCCTCATGATGGCCTGTGGACCATTGCGTTTGTCACGGGGACACCCGGTGGCGACGCTGCCACCAAGCTCGGGGCGGGGTACCTGAGCCTGTACGTCCCGACCACCCCCAACCCCACGGGTGGATATTTTGTGATGGCCAAGGCAACGGACTGCGTGGAGCTGGCCATGAGCGTGGATGAAGCGTTGAAATACATCGTCTCGATGGGGGTGGTGGTGCCCAATGGGCCGAGCGGGTCAGGTGCCGCCCTGAACAAGTGACAGATTGAAGTCTTAAAGCTGGGAAGAGAAATTTATGGCCTTGCGTTCGCATTACTGTGGTCTGGTGACTGAAGCCCTGATGGGGCAGTCCGTGTCTCTGTGTGGCTGGGTCAACCGCCGCCGCGACCATGGCGGCGTGATTTTTGTGGATCTGCGCGACCGTGAGGGTTATGTGCAGGTGGTCTGTGATCCAGACCGTCCGGAAATGTTCAAAACGGCAGAGGGCCTGCGCAATGAATTTTGCGTGCAGGTCAAGGGTGTCGTGCGTGCACGCCCGGCGGGCACCACCAACGACAAGCTCAAGAGCGGGCAGATCGAGGTGCTGTGCCATGAGCTGGTCGTGTTGAACCCGTCCGTCACTCCACCATTCCAGCTGGATGAGGACAACCTCTCCGAGACGACGCGGCTTACCCACCGGGTGCTGGATCTGCGTCGTCCCTACATGCAGAACAACCTGATGCTGCGTTATCGGGTGTCCATGGAGGTCCGCAAGTTTCTGGACGCAAACGGCTTTGTCGACATTGAGACGCCGATGCTGACCAAAAGTACGCCAGAGGGCGCGCGCGACTACCTCGTGCCGTCCCGTGTGCACGACGGCATGTTTTTCGCTTTGCCCCAATCGCCGCAACTCTTCAAGCAGTTGCTGATGGTCGCAGGTTTTGACCGGTACTACCAAATCACCAAATGTTTCCGCGACGAAGACCTGCGCGCCGACCGTCAGCCGGAGTTCACCCAGATCGATATTGAGACCTCGTTTCTGGGTGAAGAGGAGATTCGGGACATCTTCCAGGGCATGATCAAAACCGTGTTCCAGAACACGATCGGTGTTGATTTGGGTGAGTTCCCGGTCATGACCTATAAACAGGCCATGCATTTGTATGGCTCTGACAAGCCCGACCTGCGCGTGAAAATGCAGTTCACGGAAGCGACCGACCTGATGAATGATGTCGACTTCAAGGTCTTCAGCGGTGCCGCCAACATGAAAAATGGCCGAGTGGTCGCCTTGCGAGTGCCTGGGGGCGCTCGGGAACAAGGGGGCCTGTCACGTGGCGAAATTGACGGCTACACTGAGTTCGTCAAGATCTATGGAGCCAAAGGGCTGGCCTACATCAAGGTCAACGAGCTGTCCAAAGGGCGCGATGGGCTGCAGTCGCCCATCGTCAAAAACATCCATGATGCAGCGCTGAACGCCCTGCTGGAACGCACCGGTGCGCAGGACGGCGATCTGATCTTCTTTGGCGCGGACAAAGCCAAGGTGGTCAATGACGCCATTGGCGCGCTGCGCATCAAGATCGGACAGAGCGAATTCGGCAAGGCCAACGGCCTGTTTGAGGCCGGATGGCGGCCGATGTGGGTGGTGGACTTTCCGATGTTCGAATACGACGATGAAGCACAGCGCTACAACGCCACCCACCACCCTTTCACGGCGCCCAAGGATGGCCACGAGGACTGGATGGTGACTGCACCCGAGAAGTGCATCTCCAAAGGCTACGACATGGTGTTGAACGGTTGGGAGATGGGAGGCGGTTCAGTCCGTATCCATCGTGCGGACGTCCAGCAGAAGGTGTTCGATGCTCTCAAGATCACGCCCGAAGAGGCGCAGATCAAGTTTGGCTTTCTGCTCGACGCTCTGCAGTACGGCGCTCCGCCCCACGGTGGTCTGGCCTTTGGGCTGGACCGCATCGTGACGCTGATGACGGGGGCCGAGTCCATCCGTGATGTGATCGCTTTCCCCAAGACCCAGCGGGCGCAGTGCCTCCTGACCCAGGCGCCATCGCCGGTGGACGAGAAGCAATTGCGCGAACTGCATATCCGTCTGCGCTCTGTGGAGGCCGCCAAGGCCGCTTGAGGCTTGTGCCATGATGCGGTCCTATGAGCGGCCGCTTCAAGATTCCCCAATCTGTCCTGGTGGTCATTCATACGTCCGCACTGGACGTGCTGTTGCTGCGCAGGGTCGATACCTGGGGAATGAATGCGGTGGTGTGGCAGTCGGTGACCGGCTCCAAAGACCATCCAGATGAAGCCTTCGAGCACACCGCCGTGCGCGAAGTGCTTGAAGAAACAGGCTTCGACTGCGCTCCATCGACACTCTTGTCGGGGCATCTTCAGGATTGGCGGCTGGAGAATGTCTACGACATCTATCCGGGCGGCCTGAAGCGCTATGCACCGGGCGTCACCCGCAACCAGGAGCACTTGTTCAGCCTGTGCCTGCCGGATCGCGCAGACCCTCGCCTGAGTGCGCGTGAGCACGATGCCTTTGTCTGGCTGCCTTGGCAGCAGGCGGCAGAACAGTGCTTTTCGGCATCGAACGCCGAGGCCATCCTCATGTTGCCCCGATTTGTGTCTGCAGGTGCAACTGCATGAGCAGCTTGCGCATTGCCACCTACAACATCCACAAGGGTGTGCAGGGCCTGGGCTTGCGCCAGCGGCTGGAGATTCATAACCTCGGTATCGCGGTGGAACAGTTTGACGCCGACATCGTCTGCCTGCAGGAGGTCCGCAAGCTGCACCGCCGTCATGCCAAGCGCTTCGCCAACTGGCCCACGGTCGGGCAGGCGGATTTCCTGGCCCCACCGGGCTACCAGGCGGTCTACCAGTCCAATGCGGTGACCCGTCACGGCGAACACGGCAACGCGCTGCTGTCACGTTGGCCGGTGGTCGAACACCGTCATGAAGACATGTCAGATCACCGTTTTGAACAACGGGGACTGCTGCATGCGGAGGTGATCGTCGATCAACAAGTCTTGCATGTGGTCGTTGTGCACCTGGGCTTGCTGCGGGCCAGCCGCCTGCGCCAGATGGAACAGTTGGGCGCCTACATCCAGCGCGAAATTTTCCCCCGTCATCCTGTGGTGGTGGCAGGGGATTTCAATGAAGGGGCGGGGCTCACGCAGGCGGTGTTCCCGGCTTTAGGGCTGCTGCCCGCGCGAAACGGGCCACCCCACCCACCGGTGACACCGACCTTCCCCTCACGATTGCCCTTGCTGCAGCTGGACCACGTGTATGCCCGCGGGCTGCAGGCCACCGCGGTCCAGGTCCCCCGCGGCCGCATCTGGTGGCGCATGTCGGACCATCTGCCGCTCATCGTCGATCTGGCCTTTGACGGGGGAAGGAAGAGTTGATGCAGCACTGGCGTGATGGCCACCGGGTCATGCTTCTGCAGGGGGGCGCCGAGTTCTTTCCGGCCCTCGAAGCAGCCATGGACAATGCGCTGGTTGAGGTTCGGATGGAGACCTACATTTTTCATCTGGACGCCTCCGGTGAGCGGATTTTTCAGGCACTGTTGCGTGCGGCCCGACGTGGTGTGGCGGTCTATCTGGTGGTGGATGGTGCGGGCACCCCAAGCCTTCCTCCCGAGGTCCAGTGCAACCTGACAGACCACGGCGTGCAGTGGAAGATATTCCGGCCACTCACCGGTTTGGGCTGGTTGGTGCCTTTGCGCTGGCGACGGTTGCACCGAAAGCTGTGCCTCATTGACGGCGACCAGGTGTTTTGTGGCGGCATCAATGTGCTCGACGATTACTTCGATCCGAACCACGGCTCGCTGGACGCCCCTCGATTTGACTTTGCAGTGCAGGTGCAGGGACCCCTGGTGACCCAGGTGCAAGAGGCCATGGTCCAATTCTGGAGGCGCCTGCAGGTGACTGGCACCCGCCGGCCGGCCGATCTGCCACGCGCCTGGGAAGCTCTGCAGAATCTGCTGGGAGAAGGGGCTGCCACTGGCGCCCGCGGCTTGCCTGCGGCGGCGCATGGCGTGCTGGGCAAGGGTTGCCGCGCGACCCTGGTCCTGCGGGATAACTTTCGCCACAGGGGGCGCATCGAGCAGGCCTACCGCCAGGCCATTGCCGAAGCGCGGACCGACATCATCATCGCCAATGCCTATTTTGTGCCGGGGCGGCGCCTGCGCACGGCACTGGTTCTCGCCGCGCGGCGGGGTGTCCGGGTGCGGCTGTTGCTGCAGGGGCGGTATGAGTACTTCATGCAATACCATGCGGCGCGGCCCATCTGGGGTGTGTTGCTGGCGGCGGGAGTGGAGATTCACGAGTACGCAGCGAGCTTTCTCCATGCCAAGGTGGCGGTCATCGACCGGCACTGGGCCACCGTGGGTTCCAGCAACCTTGATCCCCTGAGTTTGTTGCTGGCGCGCGAAGCCAACATCATGGTCCGTGACGGCCCATTTGCCACCGATCTGCACCAGCGGCTTGAGCACGCCATGGCCACCAGCGGACGGCGCATCGGCCTGTCTGAGTACCTGCATCGACCTCTGAGGCAGCGCTTTCTGGACGGATTGGCCTTGGTGGTGATGCGTGTGTTATTGTTTTTGGTCGGGAAAAAATATTGACAAGAGTGTTGATTGCTACTAAATTAGTAGCTATATACGTATATTCAATAACGGAAAATTCTTCAATTTTTATCTAAACTTCAGTTGATAAAATGTTGCCATGCTCATGAAAGCAGAATCGTTCAAACCGGCCGCCCCTCTGGCAGAGGCGGATGGGGTGCCCGTGTCGGTCAAGATCCGGGAGCGTCTTCAGGCTGCCCGCAAGCGTTTCAACGCCAACGACAACATCGGTGACTACCTGGAGCCTGGCGAGCTGGCTGCCCTGCTGGATGAGGTCGAGCAGAAGATGCAGAGCGTTCTGGACAGCTTGGTCATCGACACCGCTGGCGACCACAACACACGCAGCACCGCCCGTCGCGTGGCGAAGATGTATGTGAACGAAGTTTTCAATGGCCGATACACACCAGAGCCAACGATCACCGAATTCCCCAACGCCGAGCATCTCAATGAGCTGATGATCGTCGGCCCTATCACAGTGCGCAGTGCCTGCAGCCATCATTTCTGCCCGGTCATCGGCAAAATCTGGATCGGTGTGATGCCTAACGAACACACCAACGTGATTGGCCTTTCCAAATATGCCCGGTTGGCTGAATGGATCATGGGCCGTCCGCAGATCCAAGAGGAGGCCGTCGTGCAGCTGGCCAACCTGATCATGGACAAGACCCAGCCTGACGGCTTGGCCATCGTGATGGAGGCCAGCCACTACTGCATGGCCTGGCGCGGTGTAAAGGACATGGACAGCAAGATGATCAACTCGGTCATGCGCGGTTCTTTCCTCAAGGACGCCAACTTACGACGCGAGTTCCTGTCACTTATCCCGAAGAAGAACTGATCATGCTTGTGCGCCTGCTTTATGCCAGCCGTGCGGTGGACCCAAGTCCCGTTGCGATCGAGGCCATCCTGGCGCAGTCTCGCCATGCCAATCCCTCCAGTGGCATCACAGGCATCCTGTGCCACAGCGGGGCCATCTTCCTACAGGCCATTGAAGGCGGACGCATGGCAGTCAACGAGCTGTACGGCCACATTCAGAAAGACCCACGCCACAAGGATGTGGTGCTGCTCCACTACGAAGAGATCTTTGAGCGCCGTTTTGGCGGTTGGACCATGGGGCAGGTCAATCTCAGCAAACTGAACCACTCCATCCTGCTCAAGTACGCCGAAAAGCCTGAACTCGACCCTTACGCCGTGTCTGGCAGGGTGTCACTGGCCCTGCTGGAGGAGCTGATGGCGACGGCCTCGATCATCGGGCGAGCCTGACACCCGGCGGCAGCCTGTGGCCGCCTCTACTTCAGGAGGAGTGACTCCTGGATCTTGGCAGCGATCTGCATCACAGCCAGACTGGCTTGGCTGGCGGGCATGGTTTGCATCATGAGCTGGCGGCGCATGACGGCCTGCCGCACCGAACTGTCAGCCGGGATGTCGCCCACATGCAGCAAGCGCATGCTTTTCTCTTTGGAGGTGGAGACAAAGCGGTCCAATACCTGCTGCAGCTGGGTGGTGATGGCGCGGCCATCGCCCGGGCGACCGCTCTGGTTGACCACCAGACGCACCTGGCTTCGACCCTGCTGGGTGAACAGCACCTTGATGGTGGCATAGGCGTCAGTAAGCGAAGTTGGCTCAGGTGTGGCGACCACCACCACTTCGGTGCTCATGCCGACCACGAACAGCACCACGTCGGAAATGCCCGCTCCGGTGTCCAGAAGCACCACGTCAAAGCGGCTTCGCAGTGTGGCCACCATGCGCTGGAATTCTTCACGCACATTGCCTGTGAGCCGGGCATATTCGGCCAACCCGGAACCGGCCAGAATGGCTGAGAAACCTGCTGAGGTAGGGATGGTGGCCTGGTCCAGGGTGGCCCGCCCGGCGAACACGTCGTGCAGGGTTACCTTGGGATAGAGGTTGAGCACCACGTCCAGATTGGCGAGCCCCAGGTCGGCGTCGACAACCACGACCTTCAGGCCGCGATGGGCCAGAGCACAGGCCAGATTGGCTGTGAAAAAGGTCTTGCCGACGCCCCCCTTACCGCTGGTGATAGACCAGACCTGTCCCTGCCGGCCAGAAGCAAGCGCACCCGCTGCCGGAACCGGTGTCTGGCCCGATACCACGAGGGGCACGGGCGACGAGATGACCGGGTCGCTCATCCAAGCGTTCCTTGCTCAAGTGTTTCGCCTTGTGCCGCGCGAGCGGGCGCATCAGCCACCGTTTCGGATTGGGGCGCGGGCTCCATACCGAACAAGCTGTTGCCCCAGATGGAGTCGTTCTGCGAGAAGTCGATGAACAGCTGGCTCTTTTCCTCGGGCGACACCGCCATGAGGAAGGGCTGGTCGATCGAGATCTGGTTTCGCCCCAGGTTCTTGGCTTTGTACAGTTCGCGGTCGGCACGCTCGAGCCAGACGATCGGATCGGCCGATGTGTCGTCCTGGGGGGCATAGGCTCCACCAATGCTGACGGTGACCCGCAGGCTCAAGTCCGGGCTCAGAGCAATGTCCAGCTTCTCGACAGTCGCGCGCATGCGCTCGGCCACCACCATGCCATAGGTGATGTGACAGTCAGGGAGGATGACGGCGAACTCTTCACCCCCGTAGCGCACTACCGTGTCTTTGGGGCGGACGCATGCACTTAGGGTTTCGGCCACGATGCTCAGGACACGGTCGCCAGTGGCGTGCCCGTGGGTGTCGTTGACCTGCTTGAAATGGTCGATGTCCAGCATCAGGAGCAAGGTGGAGTCGCCGGAGCGTGCCACGCTGGCGATTTCACGTCCGAGCGCAGACAGGAAGTGTCGGCGGTTGGCCAAGCCGGTGAGCGGATCGCGCAGGGAGAGTTCGCACAAGGCGTCCAGAACCCGCTGCAGGTAGGCGGTGTTGGTCTCGCCCGGCCACTGTTCGGAATCCACCCCCCCATGGGCCAGCAAAGCGCAAGCATCACCCAAACGCAAAGCGGTCAGGTCCATATCAGGCGGCGTTGAGGGCAGAAGCGCGGCTTTCAAAGGGGTGCCGAGGATGGTTTGACGGAGTTTATCAAAATGTGATCGACATTTGATGCTATCAAAATGGTATCACAGGACAATCCTTCTGGTGGGGCCTGGAGTGTTGCGTGAACGGCACACCTGTCAGGGCACGGCCATTCAGTCACGGATCTGCCGCAAGGCCCCCAGGGCTTCCGCGTCGGTTCGGTACATCTGCAGCAAGGGCCCTTCCGGCAGAGCCTGGGCACGGCGCAGGGCGTTTTCGACGGGCAACTTGATGCCGCTGATGTGCAGGGTCACGCCACGGGCGGTCAGTTGCTGCAGCAACTGCTGAAAACCCTCCACGCCGGTCACGTCGATCCGGTTGATCGGCTGGGCGAACAGACAGACATGCCGCACGTCCGGGCTGAGGCGCGCGACGATGTTGTTGGCGAGCCCGGAACTGGAGGCAAAGTCGAGTTCGGCGTCCATTCGCAAGGCATACAGATGCGGGGCCAGGGGAGGCAGTTTCCAGAGGTGCCGGTCGCGCAGGCTGCCGTCGGGGTGCAGGCCGACCTCGATGATGCGGGGATGCAGGCGATGGAAGAGAAAGTGGCTCAAGCCCATCAGGATGCCTGCCAGCACGCCCCAATGCAGCAGCGGGGCGGTGGCCAGAGTCAAGGCGAAGGTGGTGGCCGCAGTGAGCGCTTCCATGCGCGACACGCGCCAGATCTGGGCGAGGAACCGCGGCTTCAGCAGTCCCAGCACCGCCGCAATGACCACGGCGGACAACACCGCCCGTGGCACGTAATACAGCACCGGCATCAGCGCCAGGAGCGCCACCACAATCAGGATACTGCAGGCCACGGTGGCCCAGGCACTCTGGGCGCCGCTTTGCAGCATCACGGCGGCGCGGGAGAATGATGTGCTGGTGGGGAAGGCGCCACACAGGGCCGAGGTCAACTTGGCCAGGCCCTGAGCGATGAGATCCTGGTTTTCGTTCCACTGGGTGCCTGCGCGGGTGTGCTCGTGCTTGGCGCTGGAGGCGGTTTCAAGGTAGCTCACCAGCGCAATCACCATCGACGACAGCAGCAGGGGCGGCCACATCTGGGGGGCCGGCAAGGCCGGCAGGGTGAGCGACGGAAACCCCGAAGGCATCGTCCCGACGATGGCAAAGCCTGTTGTGCCACCCACGGCGACTCCCTGCTGGATGAGCAGGTAGCTTGCGCCGGCAGACAGCGCCACCACCGCCATGGCGGTCGGGAAGCGCGGTCGCCAGCGGCGCATCAGCAGCAGGGTCGTCACACACACCAGGCCAAAGGTGGCAGCGACCGGTTGGACCTGGAACCCTGACCCTGTTCGGTCCCAGCCCAGCAGGGTCGGCACCTGCGACCACAGAATCAGCAAGATCGCACCCTGAGTGAAGCCGGTCAGCACAGGCGACGTGACCAGGTTCATCAACCAGCCGAGGCGTCCGGCACCCAGCAGCAACTGAATGAGCCCGGACAGGATGGCGAGCCACATGGCCAGGTGCACCCACTCCGGGCTGGCTGGTGCGGCCAAGGGCGACAGCGCGGAAAACACCAACAGCGATGTGAGGGCCGTGGGCCCCACCGCCAAGCGTGTGGATGAACCCCAGAGCGCGGCCACCAGTGCGGGCAGCAAAGCGGCATAGATCCCCGTAACCAGCGGCATGCCTGCCAGCCCGGCGTAGGCCACGCCCTGCGGCAGCACCATCAGGCCCACTGTCATGCCTGCCAGCACATCTGCCCGCAGCAAACTGCCTTGGGGCCTGGGCCAGGTCAGAAAGGGGAAAAATCGTGTCATCCGTGGTGGGTCAAAGACGGGAAAAAGGGCTTAAGCTCGGGGCGAGGATACGCTTGCACACCGTGTCAAACACCCCAGCCCACATCCCCAGTGTAACCACTCCATGGCGGCACAAAGCTATTGTTTTAATAGCTATTTGTGTAATCTCGATGTCGGTAAATTCGCAGAATATTTATAAGGAATCGTGGCCGGCGGTGGTGACGCATGTGTCCGACGGCGACACCCTGTGGGTGCAGCCAGCAGCCGGCGGGCAGGCCTTGAAGCTGCGACTGGACGGCGTGGATGCCCCAGAAATCTGCCAGAGCCACGGTCCGCAGGCCCTGGCTGCACTCAAGCACAAGGTCTGGCGCAAGAAAGTTCAGGTCCACGTGAGAACCCGTGACGCTTATGGCCGCAGCGTGGCGCGGGTGGACCTCGTCGGTATGCCGCCTGCGCAGGCCGACGTGGGAGCCTGGATGGTGACGCAGGGGCATGCTTGGGCACACCGCTACCAGAAGCGCAAAGCAGCGTATGCGGTGCTGGAAGACACCGCCCGGAGGCAGCGAAAAGGCTTGTTTGCCGCGGACAAGCCCCAGCACCCGAGCCACTTCCGCAAAAGCCACGGCACCTGCCGCGGCACATCCCGCTGAAACGCTCAATGCGGCCCGCAGACCGGGCAAGCAGGATCCTGTTGGATGCGGATGTCCTGCCATTGCATGGACAACGCATCAAGCATCAGCAGCCTGCCTTGCAGAGAGGCACCTGCGCGGGCCATCAGCTTGAGCCCTTCGGCGGCCTGCACGGTGCCCACAATGCCCACCAGAGGCGCCAGCACGCCCAGGGTGGCGCAGGCGGTTTCCTCAAAGGCGGCATCGGGTGGAAACAGGCAGGCGTAACAGGGTGACCCGGGCTGCCGGGTGTCGTACACGCTGACCTGGCCGTCAAACCGGATGGCTGCACCGCTCACCAGGGGCACTTTTGCGGCCACACACGCCGCGTTGATGGCGTGTCGCGTCACGAAGTTGTCAGTGCAGTCAAAGACGATGCTGTGGGCTGGCACCTGCTGCGCCAGCAGCCCGGCGTCGGCGCGCTGTGACAGGGTATGGATCACCACATGTGGGTTGATGGCCAGCATGGCGGCCTTGGCGGAGTCGACCTTCAGTTGCCCGACCCGCTCCTGGGTGTGGGCGATCTGCCGCTGCAGGTTGGTCAGATCGACCACGTCGGCGTCCACCAGCGTGATGTGTCCGACGCCGGCTGATGCCAGATACAGGGCCACCGGAGAACCCAGGCCGCCGGCGCCGACCACCAGGGCGCGGGCGCTCAGGATACCTTCCTGTCCTTCGATGCCGATGTCGTCCAGCAGGATATGCCGCGAATACCGCAGCAGCTGCGAGTCATCCATGGGTGCTCAGGCTCAGTTCTCTTTCGGCGCGTCTTTGCGAGCGGCCAGGGTTTTGCTCACCAGCACCGGCTGGCCCTTGAGCCGGTTCAGGGCCTGAGCGAGCTGGAAATCCTTGTCGCTGCCATACTCAGGCAGGCGACGCTCCGACAGTGGCTTCTTGGACTCTTCCTCGAGCTTTTTGCGGGCTTCCTCCCGGGCCTTTTCACGCTCAGCCGCAGCCTTTTTCTCTTCGTCACTGTTGGCGTTGGAGAGGTGTTTGTCCAGGTCGGCCTCACGCGTGCGCAGTGCAGCGAACAGGTTGCCTTCTGCCGTTTCATCCACCATCACATCAGGCACGATCCCTTTGGCCTGGATCGATCGGCCGCCCGGCGTGTAGTACCGGGCGGTGGTCAGCTTCAGCCCGGCAACGGGGCAGTCGTCCATCCGGTAGTTTGAATCCAGACAAATCGCGGTCTGCACGCTGCCTTTGCCAAAGGTCTGGTTGCCCATGATGGCGGCCCGTTTATGGTCCTGCAGCGCACCGGCCACGATCTCACTGGCCGAAGCCGAGCCTTCGTTCACGAGCACCACCACCGGAACCGACTTGTAGATGCCCTTGGTGGTTTCGGTCAGGCGGCGGATGACGTCGGAATCGCCCCGGCGCAGGTAGTGCTCGGGGGAGGTTTTGTACACCGCTTTGCTGTCGTCGAGCTGGCCGTTGGAGCTGACCACGGTCACGTTGGCAGGCAGGAAAGCGGCTGAAACAGCCACCGCCACGTGCAGATAGCCGCCCGGGTCATTGCGCAGGTCCAGCACCAGCCCTTTCAGGTTCGGGTCCTGCTTGTGAAGCTCTTCGAGCTTGCGGGCAAAGTCGACCATCGTGCGGTCCTGGAACTGGCTGATGCGCAGCCAGGCGTAGCCAGGCTCCATGACTTTGCCACGCACGGACTGCGTCCGGATCTCGTCGCGCGTGATGGTGACGTTGAAGGTTTTGTTGCCCTCATCCTTGCGCAGGATGCCCAGGTTGACCTTGGTGTTGGGTTCGCCCCGGATGCGCTTGACGGCGTCGTTGAGTGGCAGGCCCTTGACGGGGGTGTCGTCGATCTTGGTGATGAGGTCATTGGTCTTGAGCCCCGCACGGAAGGCCGGGGAGCCTTCGATAGGGGTCACCACCTTCACGAGGCCGTCTTCCTGGCTGATCTCGATGCCGATGCCGACAAACTTGCCGGTGGTGCCTTCGTTGAATTCCTTCAA
>JBDKJB010000005.1:0-14143 GCA_039796835.1 Pseudomonadota bacterium
TTGACGCGCAGGCGGTTCGGGGCTTGAAACCTGTATATAATAAATTTTAGTTGATAAAAAGATGAATAAATCATTTTTTATTTATCTTTTTAATAGCTAAATATTGTTTTTCGATAACGGAAAAAATCAATTTTTTCTGAAGTTCATTGAGAAGATTGATTTTTTGGAGTGCCTGACCAGGCATACGACACCACCAGCACCACCAGCAGCACGGCAGCAGAGAACACAAAGGGCGCAAAACGGCTGAACTGGAACAGCCAGGTGCTCACCAGGGGAGCCACCACCATGCCACTGGCCTGGGCAAAACCGGTGGCACCACCGGCGGCGCCCTGTTCGTGGGGCTGCACTGCCAGCGACGCTGCGGCCTGAAAGCCGGGGAACACCATGCCCATGCCAAATCCGGCCACGAGGAACTGCAGCGCGGCATGCCACATGGATGAGGTCAGCATGGATTGCCCGAAAGCCAGCATCGCAATGAACGCCCCCACCCGAATCAGCCGCAGCGGCGCCCACCCCAGGCGCCGCACCAGCAGCTGGGCGGCGACAAGGCCCAGGCCAACCATCACCAGCAGGCGGCCTGAGAGGGCTGCAGCTTCGGTGGTGCTGACCTTGAAATGGTCCTGCACAAAAAAACCGGTATTGACCTGGGCAGCCATCACGCAGGTCATGGCAGCAAACGCGGTGGCCACGGCCAGCCGCAGGCGCGGATCGGTGATCTTCAGCGGCGGGGTGGAAACCGCCCCGGCCTCAGAAAGGTGCAAGGGGGATGGCGGCAGCAGGCGTGCGCAGCCCCAGGCCAGAAGGGCGCAGCCCAGGCCAAAGAGAAAGGGGTGCAGCAGGCTGCTGCCGGCCAACAGGGCGGCAGCACCCGGCCCGAGCACCATGCCGATGGCCTGACCAAAGCCCAGCAAGGCCATGCCCGCCGGGCGCTGCGCCGGGGTGGTGTGGTCCGCCACGTAGGCCTGGCCCACCGGCATCGTGCCGCCGAAGCCGGCCGACAGCAGCGCGCGCAGCACCAGCAGGCCGCCAAAGGTGGCAGCCCACGACCAGGAGGCAGACAGGCGCCCCAGCACCAGTGCGGTGATCAGTCCATACACGATGAGATAGGCTTCGAGCGCCTCCAACAGCACGGGCTTGCGGCCTTTGACATCGCTGCGCCGACCCCAGAAGCGGCTGGACAGCATCCAGCAGACGCCGCTGGCCGTCATGATCAGCCCAACATGCCATTCGGCCAGCTGGAATTCCCGCGCCAGCGGCCCCAACACCGCGTTGAACGCCATGAAGCCCATGTTGGCCAGGGCGATCACGACCACCAGCGTGGGCAGGGGGGCGGGGTTGTGCATCTGTCGAGGCTCAGGGGGCCGGGACGGATTTGATCATGTCTGCTGCTTTCTCGGCAATCATGAGGGTCGGCGCATTGGTGTTGCCACTCACCACCTGCGGCATGATCGAGGCGTCCACCACACGCAGGCCCTGCACCCCGCGCACACGCAACTGGGCGTCCACCACATCCATCGGCCCGTTGCCCATGCGGCAGGTGCCCACCGGATGGTAAATGGTGTCGGCATGGGCACGGATGAAGCGCTCGATCTCGGCATCAGACCGGGCGGCAGCAGAGGCCGCGGACTCTACGCCGCCGTAGCCGGCCAGCGCGGGCTGGCCCAGCACCTCGCGAGTGATCTTGAACCCCCGCACCAGGCGGCGCACGTCGTCCTCGTTTGCCAGGAAGTTCGGATCGATCACCGGGGGAGTCAGTGCGTCGCGGCTGGACAGGGTCAGGCTGCCGCGGCTCTTGGGACGCAGCAGGCAGACATGGCAGCTGTAGCCCAGGCCGAAGGTGGTGGTGCGGCCGTGGTTGACCAGCTTGCCAATGACGAAATGGAACTGCAGGTCCGGGCGGCTTTCGTCGGGAGAGCTCTTCACAAAGCCGCCTGCTTCCGCAAAATTGGTGGTGAGCATGCCGGTGCGGTGCTTGCGCCATTCAAAAATGCCGCGCACCACGCGCACCAGGCCACCCAGGCTCAGGCCAAACAGTTCCTTGAGTTGTGGCGCATGGTGCACGATCACTACATCCGGGTGGTCGTGCAGGTTCTGACCTACGCCGGGTAGGTCTGCCAACACCGGAATGCCCAACGCCGACAAGTGGGCAGCGGGGCCGATGCCCGAAAGCATGAGCAGCTGCGGCGACTGGAGCGCCCCGGCGCTGAGCAGCACTTCGCGCGTGCAGCGCAGTTCGCTAGGGACACCGTCCTTGACATAGGCCACCCCCACGGCACGCTGCCCCTCCATCAGGATGCGGGTGGTGTGCGCACCGGTGAGCACCTGCAGGTTGGGGCGGTTCAATGCCGGTTTCAGGTAAGCCTTGGCGGCACTGAAACGCTCTCCGTCCTTGTGGGTCACCTGGTAGGGGCCCACGCCTTCCTGTCGGCTGCCATTGAAGTCGGGGTTGGCCACGAACCCGGCCTGCCGCGCTGCGGCCACAAACACCGGGCCGAAGCGGTTCGGCGATGTGAGGTCCTTGACGTTCAGCGGGCCGCCGGTGGCATGGTAGGCATCAGCGCCGCGTTCGTTGTGCTCCGACTTCTTGAAATACGGCAGCACATCCTGGTAAGACCAGCCCGGGTTGCCCTCTGCGGCCCAGCCGTCGTAGTCTTCAGCCTGGCCCCGAATGTAGACCATGGCGTTGATCGAACTGGAACCTCCCAGCACCTTGCCGCGTGGCTGGTAACCGATGCGCCCGCCCAGCCCGGCCTGCGGGGTGGTCTGAAAAGCCCAGTTGGCCTGGCCGTTCTTGGCCAGCAGGGCCAGACCGGCGGGGCAGTGGATCAGCACGCTGCTGTCGGGCTCGCCAGCTTCCAGCAGGGTGACCTGCACCTTGGGGTCTTCGGTCAGGCGATTGGCCAGCACGCAGCCTGCAGAGCCGCCGCCGATGATGATGTAGTGAGGCATGTTCAATCGAATTTCCAACGCAAGTGTCTGGGTCCAGTGCCCTGCGCGGCCCAGAATGGCTCCCGCTTTTGGCATACTGGGCGTGGACTGTTGTCCGCCAGCTGAACGATACGTGCTGCCCGTCTGCAAATCCTGAGGAGCAAACTTTAATGGCGACCATGGAAAACCCTGAAAGATCGGCCCAGGCCGGGGCTGACTCAAGTGAGTTGTCAGGCAGTGTGGACACCCAGGTGGTGGGCAATGTGCTGCAGATCTGCATCAATCGGCCTGCCAAGCGCAACGGCTTCACGCCCCGGATGTTCCGGGAGCTGGCCGAGGCCTATACGCGGCTCGACGAAGATGTCAGCCTGCGGGTGGGTCTCTTGTACGCAGCAGGTGACCATTTCACGGCTGGGCTGGATCTGCCCACCATTGCGCCCCTGATGCGTCGTGGAGAAAAGGCAGTGCCTTTGGGTCTGGTGGAACCCACCGATCTGGGTACCCCAGGGTATCGCCGCCGGGTCAAACCCATGGTGGTGGCCGTGCAAGGCATCACCTACACCCTAGGTATCGAGCTCATGCTGGCGGCCGACGTGGTGGTGGCAGCGGACGACTGCCGGTTCAGTCAGCTCGAGGTGAAGCGCGGCATCATGGCCACCGGGGGGGCCACCCTGCGCATGGCGCAGCGCGCCGGCACCGGCAATGCGCTGCTACATCTGTTGACCGGCGACGAGTTTGGCAGCGCCGAGGCGCTGCGGCTGAATTTTGTGCAGCGCGTGGTGCCACGCGGGCAGGAGTTGCCCGAGGCCCTGCGAATTGCCCAGGCCATCGCGGAGCAGGCGCCGCAGGCGGTGGTAGCCACACGGCAGAACGTGATGAAAGCGGTTGAGCATGGCCCGGTGCTGGCCATGCATGATTTCATCGACGTTCAGACCAGGCTGGCCAACACCGAAGACGCCCGTGAGGGAGTGGCATCGTTTGTGGAGCGGCGGCCTGCCCGCTTCTCGGGGCGCTGATGAGGCTGGCCCTGCTGTCCGACATCCATGCCAACCTGCTGGGCATGCAGGCCTGCATTGCCCATGCGCGGGAACAGGGGGCGGATCAGCTCGCCCTCCTAGGAGATTTCGTGGGCTATGGGCCAGAGCCTGCCGCAGTACTGGAACTGGCCAGGGACCTGGCTGATGATGGTGCCTGGCTGATCCAGGGCAACCATGACGAAATGGTGCTCGACCCCCCGGCTGTCGCGCAGACGCTGGGCGAAATCACGGCACTGTGGACGCACCATCAGCTCGGGCCGGAGCATCTGGCCTTTCTACGCCGGCTTCCCCTGCAGCACCAGCACGACAAGGTCCTGCTGGTGCATGCCAGCGCCGATGAACCGGCGGCCTGGCGTTATGTGTATCACCTGGCGAGTGCCCAGGACAGCCTCGAAGCCCTGTCCGAACAACCGGGCAAGCGGTTTTCCTTTGTAGGTCATGTGCACGCCCAGACCCTGTACAGCCGCGACGAGCAAGGCGCGGTTACCTTGCGTGAGTCTCCCGTGGGGCAGGAACTGCTGCTCGACAGCGATTGGCATTGGCTGGCCACTGTCGGCTCGGCTGGCCAGCCGCGTGACGGAGATCCGCGAGCCATGTACAGCCTGTTCGACACGGCTGCCGAAACACTGTGCTTTCACCGCGTGGCGTATGACCACCACGCTGCCGCTGCTCGCGTGCGCAAGGCAGGATTGCCTGAATGGCTGGCCCAGCGCCTGGAGCTTGGGCGTTGAGCGCCAATGCGCCCGCGGCCCTGCATGATTTTGCGCGGCTGACACCGGATTGCGTGCTCGATGCGTTGTGCCATCTGGGCTTGCCTTGCGATGGCCGGCTGGCTGCCCTGAGCTCCTATGAAAACCGGGTGTACCAGGTCCACCTGGATGATGGCAGTGCGCTGGTCGCCAAGTTTTATCGGCCGGGTCGCTGGAGCCGGGAGCAGATTCTGGAAGAGCACGCATTCACTGCGGAGCTGACCACTGCCGAGGTACCTGTGGTGGGGCCTGTGACCCTGGACGGTCAGACACTGCACCACCACGAGGGCTTTGACTTCAGCGTGAGCCCACGCCGGGGTGGCCGTCCCCCGGACCTGGACGATCTGGAGGTGGTGGAGTGGATTGGGCGCTACCTGGGCCGCATCCACACCGTGGGACTGGCCCGGACCTTTGTCCATCGGCCGACACTGGATGTAGAGAGCTTCGGCAGGGAGCCGCGCGAATGGCTCCTGGGGCACGACGCTATCCCGCTGGATATGCAGGCAGCCTGGGCTGATGTCTCTGAAGACGCTATACAAATAATAGCTGAATCATTCGATTCCATATTGGAAAAATCCCTGATTCGTTTGCATGGAGACTGCCATACCGGCAACATCCTGTGGACGCCTCTGGAGGTGCCTGCAGCCCAAGGGCCCGGGCCGCATTTTGTGGACATGGACGATGCCCGCATGGGCCTGGCGGTGCAGGATCTGTGGATGCTGCAAAGTGGCTCCCGCGCCGAACGCACGCGACAATGGGGCGCTCTGCTGGATGGGTATGAGACCTTCCGTGAATTCGACCGCCGCGAACTGGCCTTGGTGGAGCCCCTGCGCACCCTGCGGCTCATCCATTACAGCGCCTGGCTGGCCCGGCGATGGGGCGACCCCACCTTTCAGAAAAATTTTCCGTGGTTTGGCAGTTCTGACTATTGGAAGGGACAATGCCAGATGCTTCAGGACCAGATTGAGGCCATGCAGGATCCCCCCCTGAGCCTGTGACCGGGTGGGTAGTTCGAGCGACATGTTTTTTTGAAGGTTTGAACGGGTGTGGCACTGATCACTTTGTTGCGGGCTCAGCTCGCGTACGGCCACGTGCCGCTTCTGGATAACACTGACTTTGCCTTGGAATCGAATGAGCGGGTCGGGCTGATTGGCCGCAACGGCGCGGGCAAGTCCAGTCTGCTCAAGATCCTTGCCGGCCAGGAGAAGCTGGATGACGGTAGCCTGCAGATGCTGACGGGCCTGCGCACCGCTTACGTAGCGCAAGAACCGCAGCTCGACCTGCAGGCCAGCGTGTTCGACGCGGCCAGCCAGGGCCTGGCGCCCATCAAGACCCTGCGCGACCAATACCTGGCGCATGCGCCGGGGCTGGACCTGGACGCCCTGCAATCGCAGATTGAAGCCCTGGACGGCTGGAACTGGGAACAGCGCGTGGACGAAACCCTGCACCGCCTGCACCTGGCTCCCGGGGCCTTGGTGGGCAGCCTGTCGGGTGGCACCCGAAAGCGCGTGGCACTGGCCCAGGCCCTGGTGGCGCGGCCTGATGTGCTGCTGCTGGACGAGCCAACGAACCACCTTGACCTGGACGCCATCACCTGGCTTGAAGACCTGTTGCTCGACTTCAAGGGCAGCGTGGTCACCATCACGCACGACCGGCATTTCCTGAACCGCGTGGCCAGCCGCATCGTCGAGCTGGACCGCGGCATCCTGCGCAGCTATCCGGGCAATTTTGAGCAATATCAGACCACCAAGGAGCAGCAGCTGTCCGATGAAGCCGTGGTGTCAGCCAAGGCCGACAAGCTGCTGGCGCAGGAAGAGGTGTGGATCCGCAAGGGGGTGGAAGCGCGCCGCACCCGGGCGGTGGGTCGCATCACCCGGCTCGAGCGCCTGCGCGCCCAGCGGGTCGCCCGCCGCGATGCCGTGGGGCAGGTGCGCCTGGAGCTGGACAGCGGTGTGCCCAGCGGCAAGATCGTGGCCGAATTGACGGACGTCTCCAAGCGGTACGGCGACAAGGTCATCGTCAGCAGCTTCAGCAGCACGATTCTGCGCGGTGACAAAGTGGGGGTGATCGGCCCCAACGGTGCGGGCAAGACCACCCTGCTCAAACTCATCCTGGGTGAGCTGGCGCCAGACGCCGGCAAGGTGCGTCAGGGCAGCCGGATCGATGTCGCCTATTTCGACCAGATGCGCGATGCCCTGGATCTGGAAGCTTCGCTTGAAGACTTCATCAGCCCGGGCAGCGAGTGGATCGAGATTGGCAGCTCGCGCAAGCACGTCAAAAGTTATCTGGGCGACTTCCTCTATTCGCCAGCCCGCGCCAACTCGCCCGTCAAGTCCCTGAGCGGCGGAGAGCGCAACCGCCTGCTGCTGGCGCGCCTGTTCGCCCGGCCTGCCAACGTGCTGGTGCTGGACGAGCCCACCAACGACCTGGACATCGACACCCTGGAACTGCTGGAGGATTTGCTGCAAAGCTACGGAGGCACGGTGTTCCTGGTCAGCCATGACCGGGCCTTTCTGGACAACGTGGTCACCAGCACCATCGCCTGGGAGGGAGAAGCATCTCCCGGCCGCTGGACCGAATACGAAGGCGGCGTGAGCGACTGGTTGATCCAGTCGGAGCGCTCCCGCACGGCGCGTGGAGTGCCTGAGGCCAAACCGCTGAAAGAAACAGGATTGATTCCGAGCAACGATGCTGCGAAGCAGCTATCAAAAAAGAAGCTTAGCTACAAAGAACAGCGTGAACTCGAAGGCATCCCGGCCGCCATCGCAGCGCTGGAGGCTGAGCAACAGGCCCTGCGCGCCGAGCTGCAAGCTCCTGACATCTACACCCGTGACGGGCAACGCGCCGCAGCCCTGCATGCGCGGGACGCGGCGATCGACGACGAGATGCTGGCGCTGATGGAGCGCGAGCAGGTGCTGGCAGGCTGAGCCTGCCCACTCTATCCCTCAAACCAGCAGTGCATTCACCCGCTTCACATAGGCTGCGGGGTCTTCGGGCAGGCCGCCCTCGGCCAGCAGGGCCTGGTCAAACAGGATGTGGGCCAGGTCATGGAAGTTGACGTTGCCATCGAGCTTTTTGACCAAGGCGTGCTCGGCATTCACTTCAAGCACGGGCTTCACGTCCGGGGCTTTCTGCCCGGCCTGCTTCAGGATGCGAGCCATCTGCGTGCTCATGCCGTGGTCCTGTACCACCAGGCAGGCCGGTGAATCCACCAAGCGGGTGGTCACACGCACGTCTTCAGCCTTGTCCTTGAGCGCCTCTTTCAGCTTGGCCAGCATCGGCTTGAAGGCCTCGGCGGCCTCTTCGGCGGCTTTCTTTTCAGCTTCGTCCTGCAGCTTGCCCAAGTCCACCGCGCCCTTGGCCACAGACTGCAAGGGCGTGCCGTCGAACTCGTGCAGGTGGTTCAGCGCCCACTCGTCCACGCGGTCGGCCATCAGCAGGACTTCGATGCCCTTTTTCTTGAAGACCTCGAGCTGCGGGCTGCTTTTGGCGGCGGCCAGCGTATCGGCGGTGATGTAGTAAATGGCCTCCTGGCCGTCCTTCATGCGGGCCTTGTAGTCGGCGAGGCTGACGGTCGCGGTGTCGGTTGTGCTGGACGCATAGCGCAGCAGCTTGGCGATGCGATCCCGGTTGGCAAAGTCTTCCCCCAGGCCCTCCTTGAGCACCGCGCCGAACTCGGCATAGAACCGGCCGTACTTGCCGTGCTGCTTTTCAGCCTCGGCCTTCTCTTCGGCCGTCTGCACGTCGGTGATCTCCTTGCCGTCGGCGTCCTTTTGTGGCTCGGGGGCCTTGTCGTTCTTGGCCAGTTCTTCAAGCATCGACAGCACGCGCTTGGTGCAGCCTTCGCGGATGGCCCGCACGTCGCGGCTTTCCTGCAGTAGTTCGCGGCTCACATTCAGGGGCAGGTCAGCGGAGTCGACCACGCCTTTGACAAAGCGCAGGTACTGCGGCATCAGCGCTTCGGCATCGTCCATGATGAAGACGCGCTTCACGTACAGCTTGATGCCCGCCTTGGTGTCGCGGTTGTACAGGTCAAACGGGGCTTTGCCGGGGATGTAGAGCAGCTGCGTGTATTCGGTGCTGCCTTCCACGCGGTTGTGCGTGTGCGCCAGAGGGGCCTCATGGTCGTGGCTGATGGCCTTGTAAAACTCGTCGTACTGTTCCTGGGTGACGTCTTTCTTGGGTCGCGTCCACAGTGCGCTGGCCTTGTTGACGGTTTCCCATTCGCCGGTCTTGACCATCCCACCGGGCTGACGGCCGCTCTTGGGGTTGTCGGCATCATCCTTGGGATCGATCAGATCGCCGTCTTTCCACTCTTCCTTTTCCAGCAGGATCGGCAGGCTGATGTGATCGGAGTATTTGCTGATGAGGCTCTTGATCTTCCAGGCACCCGTGTACTCGCTGGCCATCTCTTCACGCAGGTGCAGGATGACGCTGGTGCCGCGCTGGCTGCGGGTGATTTGCTCCACCTCGAACGCACCCCCTCCGCTGGCACCGCCGTCGCTGACCCAGCGCACGCCTTCGGCCGCAGGCAGGCCCGCGCGACGCGACTCGACCGTGATCTTGTCGGCCACGATGAAGCCTGAGTAGAAGCCCACGCCAAACTGGCCGATGAGGTTGGAGTCGCTCTTCTGGTCGCCGCTCAATTTGCTGACAAATTCCTTGGTGCCGCTCTTGGCGATGGTGCCCAGGTTGTCGATGGCTTCCTGCATGGACAGGCCGATGCCGTTGTCGGTGATGGTCAGGGTTTTGGCGGCCTTGTCCAGGGCGATGCGCAGTTCCAGATTGGGCGCGTCTTCGTAGAGGGCGTTGTTGTTCAAGGCCTCGAAGCGCAGCTTGTCACAGGCGTCAGAGGCATTGGAGACCAGTTCACGCAGGAAGATGTCTGGGTTGGAGTAGAGTGAATGCGTGACCAAGTGCAGCAATTGAGCCACTTCGGCCTGGAAATTCATGGTTTTCTTGGACATGGGAGACGTGTGAAATGAAAAACAAATGGAAAACCCGCAATTATGGTCGGTAGCATGCGATTCAAGTCCCATCGGTTGACCGAACTTCTGGGGGTTGAGCTGCCCCTCGTCCAGGCCCCCATGGCGGGCGTGCAGCTCAGCGCCCTGACCGTGGCGGTCAGCAATACCGGAGCCTTGGGCAGCCTGCCCTGCGCCATGCTGACACCCGATGCCCTGCGCCAAGAGTTGGCAGCCATCCGGGCAGGCACGGGCAGACCCTTCAACGTCAACTTCTTCTGCCACACCCCGCCCGCAGCCGACGCCGCTCGTGAGGCGGCCTGGCGCGCAGCATTGGCGCCGTATTACGGGCAGCTGGGCCTGGATCTTTCGGCCATCCCTGCTGGCCCTGGGCGCCAGCCTTTCAGCGAGGCTGTGGCCGAGGTGCTCGAAGAGCGTCCCCCCGCCGTGGTGAGCTTTCACTTTGGCTTGCCGCCGCCCGCATTGCTGGCCCGGGTCAAGGCCATGGGGGCGAAGGTGCTGTCTTCAGCGACCACGGTGGCCGAGGCGGTCTGGCTCGAAGCGCATGGCGCGGACGCCATCATTGCGCAAGGCCTGGAAGCGGGCGGGCACCGCGGCATGTTTCTGTCGGATGAGCTCAGCACCCAGATCGGCACGTTTGCCTTGTTGCCGCAAGTGCGTCAGGCCGTGCGGGTGCCCGTGATTGCGGCCGGCGGGATCGCCGATGCGCAGGGCGTGGCAGCGGCCATGGCGCTGGGCGCCGATGGGGTGCAGATCGGCACGGCCTATATGCTGTGCCCGGAAGCCACCACCAGCGCCCTGCACCGCGCGGCCCTGCAAAGCGATGGTGCACGCGAAACGGCCCTCACCAATTTGTTCACCGGTCGCCCGGCCCGGGGCATCGTGAACCGTGTGATGCGTGAACTGGGCCCTGTGAGCCCGCTGGCACCGGCTTTCCCGACCGCCACCAACGCCATTGCACCGTTGCGCGCCCGATGTGAAGCCCAGGGTTCAACCGACTTCACCCCGCTGTGGTCCGGACAGAACGCCACGGGTTGCCGGGCCATCCCGGCGGCGGAGTTGACGCGGGAACTGGCCAAGGGATTCGGGGGCTGAGCGGGCGTGGCCTAAATCCGCTCTCCCGGTGCCAGATATCGCCACTGCCCCTGCGGCAGATGTCCCAGCATCAGGGCACCAATCCGCACGCGCTTCAACCCAACCACGTGCAGGCCGACCTGCTCGCACATGCGGCGGATCTGGCGCTTTTTGCCTTCGGTCAGGACAAAGCGGAGTTGCTCAGGGTTTTGCCAGTCTACCCGGGCCGGACGCAGGGCCTTTCCGTCCAGTGACAACCCGTGGCGCAGCCGCTGCAGCTGCGCCGGCGGGAAGGCGGCCTGCACGTTTGTGGCGATGACTTGGCCGGCCGGGGCATAGGTCACCCGCACCAGGTATTCCTTTTCCACCTGGCTGTCTTCGCCGATGAGCTGCCTGGCGACGCGGCCGTCCTGTGTCAGCACCAGGAGGCCGGTCGAGTCGATGTCCAGCCGTCCGGCGGGCACCAGGCTGTGACGCTGCTGCGGATTGAAGCGCAGGGGGCTGCGGTCGGCGCGCCAGCGGTTCTGCGGCTGAAACAGGGTGACGGCGGGCAGGTGCCCGTCTTCGGCCTGACCGCTCACCAGGCCCACGGGCTTGTGCAGGATGACCGTGACGAGGCGGTCTTGCTGTTGCTGCGCGGCGCGGGTCACCTCGATGTGGTCGGCAGGGGTGACCTGCATCCCCATCTGGGCGACCTGGCCGTTCACGCGCACCCAGCCGCGTGCGATCCAGTCGTCGGACTCGCGGCGCGACGCCAGCCCGAGTTCAGCCATGCGCTTGTTCAGGCGCATGCTGGCAGGCGCAGCGCCAATGGCGGGTGTCTGTGATGTTTTGAAAGATTCTTTCACTATGTTTATGATAGCTATATGTATTTATGAATTGTCGGAAAAGATGCTGATTTTTATTTGGATTTGAAACTGCGCAGCCTGTCCAGGTTCAGCATGCGCACCCCCCCGTATTCGACGCGCAAAATACCCTGCTTTTCCAGATGCGACAGGGCTTCGTTGACGCGCTGGCGCGACAGCCCGACCACATAGGCCAGCTCCTGCTGGGTCAGTCGCAGCATGTCCCCCACCTGCGGATAGAGCACCGGGTTGAACCAGGCCGCCAGGCTGCGGGCCACACGCAGTTCAGGGTCGTTCAGGCGGTCGGTTTCCCGGGCGGCAATGAACTGGCCCAGGCGTTCGTTCAACTGGTCCATCACATAGCGGTTGAAGGCGATGCTGTGGCTCAGCAGCCAATGGAAGGTGTCCACATGCAGCCCGGCCACCCAGCTGCGCCGCAGCGCCTGGATGTTGTAGCGGTACATCTCGCGTTTGAGCGCCGTGCCTTCGCCAAACCAGCCACCCGGCGCCACGCCCGTGAAGGTCATGTTCTGGCGCCCATCCGGGTTGTCGCTGCTCATCTTCAAAAAACCGTCGATCACGCCAAACCAATAGGTCACCGGACGCCCCATGCGGCAGACGTATTCCCCGACATCCGCCTGGGCGACGCGCAGATCTGGCAAGGCATGTTCCCGCTCTCTGGCCGTGAGCAGCTGGAACCAGGGGATGGTCGCCAGCTCAGCGTCGGTGGGCGGGCGTCGGCGCTGGTGCAGAGCGTTGTCCGAGGGGGGGAGGGCTTTGGGGTCCATGGGAAAACACTGAGCAAATCAGGCCTCAATTGTCGTTCAAACGACAACATGGCGTCAAACTATTGCCTATGATTCGTCCATTCCAATCACCAGTGAACCCGAGGGACAGGGATGCAGACGACGTTTCCACAGTTGCTCCTGAAACATGCGGCCCAGCGGCCGGATGCCACCGCCATGCGCGAAAAGGAATTTGGCATCTGGCAGGCCTTGAGCTGGCAAACCCTGGCGGGACTGGTGGCGCAGATTGCCGCCGGGCTGCAGGCGGCCGGCCTGCGCAAAGGTGAGCACATGGTGGTCATCGGCGCCAACCGGCCTCGCCTGTACGCAACCATGCTCGCGGCGCAGTCCCTGGGCGGCATTCCGGTGCCGCTGTACCAGGACGCGGCCGCTGCGGAATGTGTGTTTCCGCTGGTCAATGCCGAAGTCCGCTTCGCCTTTGCCGAAGACCAGGAGCAGGTGGACAAGCTGCTCGAGATCCAGCCGCAGTGTGCGCAACTGGCCCACATCTACTACGACGACCCGCGCGGCCTGCGCAACTATCACGAAGCCGGATTGCAGTCGCTGGACGCGTTGATGGAGTCTGGCCGTGCCCTGTTGGCGCAGCAGCCCGGGTTCCTGGCCAAGGTGGTGGCCCAGGGGCAGCCCGACGACGTGGCGGCGATGTTCTTCACCAGTGGCACCACGGGCAACCCCAAGGGGGTGGTTCACACGCACCGCAGTCTGCTGGACCGCGCGAAGGCGGGGCAGGATTTTGACCACCTGACCGAGCGCGAAGAGGTGCTGGCCTACATGCCGCCGGCCTGGGTGGGCCAGAACATCTTTTCCTATGCGCAGTGGCTGTGCTGTGGCTATGTGGTGAACTGCCCTGAATCGGCAAGCACGACCACCATTGACCTCAAGGAAGTGGGGCCGAGCTACTACTTTGCGCCGCCCCGGGTCTTTGAAGGCATGCTGACCAGTGTCATGATCCGCATGGAGGACGCCGGTTCGTTCAAGCGCCGGATGTTCCATTACTTCATGGACGTGGCCCGGCGCGTGGGGCCGGCCCGGATGGATGGCAAGTCCCTTTCTCTGGGTGACCGGTTGTTGTACGCCCTGGGCAACCTCTGTACCTACGGCCCGCTGCGCAACAACCTGGGTCTGTCGCGTGTGCGAGTCGCCTACACGGCGGGTGAAGCCATCGGCCCAGACCTGTTCACCTTCTACCGCTCGATCGGCGTCAATCTCAAGCAGTTGTATGGCTCGACCGAAACCGCAGTGTTTGTCTGTCTGCAGCCCGACAACCAGGTCCGCGCTGACACGGTGGGCATCCCTTGCAATGGGGTGGAGATCAAGCTGGCGGACAACGGCGAAATCCTTGTCAAATCGCCTGGCCTGCTGCGCGAGTACTACAAGAACCCTGCCGCCACGGCAGAAGTGTTGACGGCGGACGGTTGGTATCACACCAGTGACGCAGGCTTCCTCGACAAAGAGGGGCACCTCAAGATCATCGACCGCGTGAAGGACGTCGGCCGCATCAAAGGTGGCACCCATGACGGCGCGATGTTCGCGCCCAAGTACGTCGAGAACAAGCTCAAGTTCTTCCCGCACATCAAGGAGGCCGTGGCCTATGGCGACGGCCGCGAGAAGGTCTGCGTGATGGTCAACATCGATTTCGATGCGGTTGGCAACTGGGCCGAGCGTCGCAACCTGCCCTATGCCGGCTACACGGATCTGGCCCAGAAGCCGGAGGTCTAT
>JBDKJB010000006.1:0-13735 GCA_039796835.1 Pseudomonadota bacterium
CCACCCGCTGCGCGTGGTGCAGGTGCTGGAGAGCAGCACATCGCCGCAGTCCGTTGAACACGTCTTTGATCAGCAGGGCCACCTGCGTCAAGCGGCCCACGCCCAGGAGACGGCCTGGGCCCTGCTTCGGCCAGACGCCTACCTGGCGGCCACCGGCACCCATGGCCCGTCCTGGCGTCGTGAGGTCGTCGACGCTGTCAATCAAGCTCTCAGTTTGCACACGTTATGAACACCCAACCCAACTGGTCGGATGCCGATGGTTTTTACGAAGCGCTGCTCGACGCCCACGCGGGGCTGGACGCCGCTCAATCCGAACAGTTGAACGCCCGGCTGATCCTCATTCTGGCCAATCAGGTCGGTGACACCCAGGTGCTGCAAGAATGCATCACCGCAGCTCGAAAAGGCCTCCAGCAGCCATAATATGCTGCATTTTCAGTAGCTGAATGTGCCCGTTGTTACACCGAAATACATTTTATTCTTCATTGAAAAGAAAAATTGGATCGACACTGAGGGCCTGTTCACTCTGGCCACCTCAGGACCCTCCATGTTCATGCACACATTCCATCGTTTCAGCGTCGGCACGTCACGTCTGGCCGTCGCTTTGGCAGCGGCAGGTCTGGCCGCTTGCTCGACCCCGCCGACTCGGCAAGACATCGGCATCGTCAGCGGCGCGGTGGTGGGCGGCGTGGTGGGCTCCGTGATGACGGGCGGCAGCACGGTCGGTACAGCCGCCGGCGCGGCAGGCGGTGCACTGGTGGGGCGCGAGCTCACCAAAAAGCAGTGACTTCAACCCCACTTGGCGTGCCCGCAGGGGGGCCAGTGGTCGTCGAATAAAATAGGGCTTCCACCCTCCCAGAAGCGGCGTCCTGCGGGATGCCGTTTTCGTTTTTGCCGCGTCCAATGCCATGACCCAGACCGCAACGACCGCCCTGTCGCAACCCGGCCTGCAAAGCCTGTCCAAATCGTTTGAACCCAAGGCGCTTGAAGCGTACTGGGGCCCGGAATGGGAACGCCGCGGTTATGGCCGCGCCGGCCACAGAGGCAGTGGCGCAGCAGAGGCCGGTCAGCCTGCGTTTGCCATCCAGTTGCCGCCACCCAACGTGACCGGCACCCTGCACATGGGCCATGGGTTCAACCAGACCATCATGGACAGCCTGACGCGCTACCACCGCATGCTGGGGCACAACACGGCCTGGATCCCGGGCACCGACCACGCAGGCATCGCCACGCAGATTGTGGTGGAGCGCCAGTTGCAGGGCCAGGGCATCAGCCGCCACGACATGGGCCCCACCCCCGCGCAAGCGCGCAAGAACTTCGTCGCCAAGGTGTGGGAGTGGAAGGACAAAAGCGGCAGCACCATCACCCAGCAGATGCGCCGCCTGGGTGCCAGCGTGGACTGGAGCCGTGAGTACTTCACCATGGACGACGGCCTGTCCCAGACGGTAACCGAGACCTTCGTTCGCCTGTATGAAGAAGGTCTGATTTACCGGGGCAAGCGCCTGGTCAACTGGGACCCGGTGCTGATGAGCGCCGTGAGCGACCTGGAAGTGGAACATCAGGAAGCGGACGGCAAGATGCACTACATCTGCTACCCCTTTGTGGACGGCCCGCAGATGATCGAGGGGGTGGCGCAGCGAGGCATGACCATCGCCACCACCCGCCCTGAAACCATGATGGCCGACGGTGCGCTGGCCGTGCACCCGGACGACGAGCGTTACAAACACCTGGTGGGCCAATGGGTGCAGCTGCCGCTGTGCGACCGTAACATCCAGATCATTGCCGACGATTTTGTGGATCGCAGCTTTGGCTCGGGCTGCGTGAAGATCACGGGCGCGCACGACTTCAACGACTACGCCTGCGCTCTGCGGCACGATCTGCCGCTCATCACCATCTTCACGCTGGACGCGCACATCAACGCCAACGGCCCGGCCAAATACCAGGGCCTGGACCGCTACGCCGCGCGCAAGGCTTTCCTGGCCGATCTGGAAGCCGGCAACTACGTGATCGAGATCAAGCCGCACAAGATGCAGTCGCCCATCTGCGCCCGCACGGGCCAGGTGGTGGAACCCATGCTGACGGACCAGTGGTTTGTTGCGCTGACCAAGGCATCCGAAAAGAACCCCGACAGCCCGAGCATTGCCCAGAAGGCCATCGACGCGGTGCAGAGCGGCCAGGTCAGGTTTGTTCCTGAAAACTGGGTCAACACCTACAACCAGTGGATGAACAACATCCAGGACTGGTGCATCAGCCGCCAGCTGTGGTGGGGACATCAGATTCCGGCCTGGTACGACGAGGATGGCCAGGTGATCGTGGCGCGCAACGAGGCCGAGGCGCATGCCAAGGCACCGGGCAAGCAGCTCACCCGCGACCCGGATGTGCTCGACACCTGGTATTCGTCAGCGCTGGTGCCTTTCAGCACCCTGGGGTGGCCCCTGTCGAACGATGGCGCGGACAGCGATTACCACCTGTACCTGCCCAGCAGCGTGCTCGTCACCGGCTACGAGATCATCTTCTTCTGGGTGGCGCGCATGATCATGATGACGTCCCACTTCACCGGTCGCGTGCCCTTCAAGACCGTGTACATCCACGGCATGGTGCGCGACAGCGAAGGCAAGAAGATGAGCAAGTCCGAGGGCAACGTGATCGACCCAGTGGACCTGATCGACGGCGTGGACCTGGACACCCTCATCCACAAAAGCACCACCGGCCTGCGCAAGCCCGAAACCGCGCCCAAGGTGGCCACACGGGTCAAGAAGGAATTCCCTGAAGGCATGCCGGCGTATGGCGCGGACGCGCTGCGCTTCACGATGGCCAGCTACGCCAGCCTGGGTCGCAACATCAACTTCGACACCAAACGCTGCGAAGGCTATCGCAACTTCTGCAACAAGCTGTGGAACGCCACCCGCTTCGTGCTGATGAATTGCGAAGGTCAGGACTGCGGCCTGCGGGAACACACCCAGGCCGAGTGCGCGCCCGGCCAGCCCTTCCACGGGTATTTGAGCTTCAGTCAGGCCGACCGCTGGATCAGTTCCAAGCTTCAACAGGTCGAGATGACCGTGGTGCAGGCCTTTGCAGAGTACCGCCTGGACAACGTCGCCAACGCGATCTATGACTTCGCATGGAACGAGTTTTGCGACTGGTACCTGGAGATCGCCAAGGTGCAGATCCAGGCCGGCACCGACGCGCAACAGCGTGCCACCCGCCGCACGCTCATCCGCACGCTTGAAGCCTTGCTGCGCCTGGCCCACCCGGTCATTCCGTTCATCACCGAGGAACTGTGGCAGAAGGTTGCTCCGGTGGCTGGCTTGCCGGGCGAGTCCGTCGCCATTGCCCGCTACCCCGAGGCCCAGCCCCACAAGGTGGATCCCCAGGCCATCGCCCATGTCGAACGGCTCAAGGCCATGGTGGATGCGTGCCGCGCTCTGCGCAGCGAGATGAAGGTCTCACCCGCCACCCGGCTGCCGCTGTACACGCACGGCGACGACGCGTTCGTCACGGCGGTCGCACCAGTCCTGCAGGCGTTGGCCAAGCTCAGTGAGGTGAAGGTGTTTTCCGACGAAGCCGCCTTCAACACCGCAGCAGCAGCCGCACCGGTTCAGGTGGTAGGCGGCACGCGCCTGTGTCTGTACATTCAGGTGGACGCCGCCGCTGAAAAAGCGCGTCTGGCCAAAGAGGTGGCACGCCTGGAGGGTGAGATCGCCAAGGCGCAGGCCAAATTGGCGAATGAGAAGTTCGTTGCCAAGGCGCCCGCGGCCGTCCTCGAACAGGAGCGGGCTCGCGTCCTTGAATTCAGCAGCACGCTGGACAAAGTCAGGGGCCAGCTCGCGCGCTTGGGATGAAAAAGACCCAGCGCGGGGCCGGGTCTGAGCAGTTGCGCGGTGTGAGTCAGTCCGCCTGGATGTTCAGCTCCTTGACAGCCCTGCCATAGCGGGTGTTGTGGAGTTGGTTGATTTTCGCGAGCTCGGCGGGCGCTCCACCCACCGGGATCATGGCAAACATCTTCATGCGGGCCTGCACTTCGGGCGTCTTCATGATCTCGTTGAAGTGTGCATTGAGCGTACGGATCACGTCGTCTGGCGTGCCTTTGGGTGCAAAAAAACCATGCCAGGCATCAACGTTGGCATCCTTGATGCCCATTTCTTCCAGTGTAGGCACGTTGGGCGCCAGTGGAGAGCGCTGCGGGTCGGCCACAGCCAGCACCACGGCCTTGCCTGCCGCCACGTGCTGACTCATGGGTCCCAGCGTGGTGTACATGAAGGGGATGTGCCCACCGATCACGTCGGTGATGGCCGGGCCAAGGCCACGATAGGGCACCTGCTTGATCTGCGTGCCTGCGGACCGATTGACCATCTCTCCCAGCACATGCATGGGCGAACCGCTGCCGGGGCTGCCGTAGCCCGCCACCTTGCCCGCTTTGGCGGCGGCAACCAGTTCTTTGGCGTCTTTGAAACCGGCCTGAGGGGTGGCCACCAGAAACAGCGAAGCCGTGCCCGTCATTATGATGGGCGCGAAGTCGTTGATGGGGTCATAGGGCGCGCCGGTGCCGGACTTCAGCACCAGGGGAGCGATGGCAAAGGTGCTGGGCGCGTAGAGAATGGTGTGGCCATCTGCTGCCGACTTGGCGACAAAGGACGAGCCGATGGTGCCACTGGCACCGACCTTGTTTTCGACGATGACCGGTTGCCCGACGCGCGCTGACAGCTTCTCGGCGAAGACTCGCCCCAGGGCATCGATGTCGCCGCCCGGCGGGTAGGCCGCCACGATGGTGATCTGCTTGGTCGGAAAGGTTTGCGCTGCAACGGGCGCGGCCAGGCCACACGCGGCCAAAGCCAGCACAGCGGCAAGAGAGGTGTTGAATTTCCGGCGAAGCTTCATGAGAGTCTCCTGTTACCGACGTTTCATCAAGTGGATGAAATCCGAGCCTGCGGTCTGCTGATCAATCAACTCGTTGCCCGTCTGCTTGGCGAAGGCCTGGAAGTCCCGCACAGAACCGGCATCTGTCGCTACCACGCGCAGAACCTGCCCGCTTTCCATCGCAGACAGCGCCTTCTTGGCTTTGAGGATGGGCAGCGGGCAGTTCAGTCCGCGGGCATCGAGTTCGACATTGACTTGCATTCCAATTCCTTCGTGATGGAAGGGCGTGAGCCCGAATTCTAAAAATCAGCTGCTGCGTATTTTCCCTTGAATTGGCGCAAAAGTTTCAAGGGTGAGACCGGCAAACCCGGCTCAGCGCTTCGGAATGTCGACGAACTGCGGTTCGTGCCCCCGGGCCCGCAACCAATCTGCCAGCGCATACCCCGTCCCGGCGGGCCAGCATTTGACCTCTTCGGGGGCATACAACCGGTAGTCCGCCAGTTCGGGCGAAAGCCTCACCTCACCACTGCACACGGCGTGAAATGCAATGATGACCTGGTTCATGCGCTGAAAGTCATACACGCCGATCAGCTTCACCTCGTGGGTGTGCAGGGAGGTTTCTTCTTCGATTTCCCGCCGGATACCGCCTTCAGGTGTGTCCCCTGCTTCCATGAAGCCGGTGACCAGAGCGTACATCTTCCCTGGCCAGGCTGCATTGCGGGCCAGCAGGATCTTGCCCTCGTATTCGATCACTGCAGCCAGCACCGGCGTAGGGTTGTTCCAGTGTGTGAAGCCGCATTGCAGGCAGCGCAGGCGCTCTTTCATGCCGCCATCTTCGAGACTGGGCAGCAACTCCAGCGTCTGCGCGCAGTTCGGACAGAAACGAAACTCGTGGTTCATGGCAACTGGGGCGGGTTCAGGCCGGAAACACACCGGTGGACAAGTACCGGTCACCCCGGTCACAGACCACGAAGACGATGGTGGCGTTCCGCACGGTGGCGGCCACTTGCTGCGCAACCCAGCAGGCCCCTGCGGCGGAGATGCCGGCAAAGATGCCCTCTTCCCGGGCCATGCGTCGCGCCATTTCCTCGGCGTCGGCCTGGCTCACGTAGATGAGCTCGTCCACGGCAGCCGGGTCGTAGATCTTTGGCAGGTATTCGGTCGGCCACTTGCGGATGCCCGGGATGCGAGAACCTTCGGACGGCTGAGCGCCGATGATGCGGATGGAAGGATTCTTTTCCTTAAGGAACTGTGAGACGCCGGTGATCGTGCCGGTGGTGCCCATGGCGCTCACAAAATGCGTGATGCGCCCGCCGGTCTGCTGCCAGAGTTCCGGGCCCGTGGTCTCATAATGTGCGCGTGGGTTGTCGGCATTGGCAAACTGGTCAAGCATGATGCCCTTGCCCTCAGCCACCATCTGGTCGGCCAGATCGCGTGAATACTCCATGCCACCAGTCTTAGGCGTCAGGACCAACTCGGCACCGTAGGCCCTCATGGTCTGAACACGTTCAACGCTCAGATCCTCAGGCATGATGAGAATCATCTTGTAGCCCTTGATGGCGGCAGCCATGGCCAGGGCGATGCCGGTGTTGCCGGAGGTGGCTTCGATCAAGGTGTCACCGGGCTTGATGTCTCCGCGCTCCTGCGCACGCGCGATCATGCTCAGAGCGGGTCGGTCCTTCACACTGCCGGCGGGGTTGTTGCCCTCCAGTTTTCCCAGCACGACGTTGCCACGCGATCTGTTTTCGGTGGCGCTGATGCGCTGCAGCGCCACCAATGGGGTGTTGCCGATGGCTTGCTCAATGCTGGGGTAGGGGATGGAAGAACTCATCCCTTCACTGTGCCATAATTTGCGGCTTCTCGCCCGGGTGGTGAAATTGGTAGACGCAGGGGACTCAAAATCCCCCGCCGCAAGGCGTGCCGGTTCGATTCCGGCCCCGGGCACCACCATCCCCCATCACTTGCCATGGCATGTTTTTCGGAGCATGCTTGCGGTTCCAAGTTGAGCATTTGGGGGGGGTCGTATGAAACCGCTTTGCATCCGTCGTTCGGTGGCCAGTTGGCTGGCCCCGCTGTGGCTTTGCATCAGTCTCGCGAGCCAGGCCGCAACGGCACCGCCCACCCAGGCCCAAGACATGATGAACGCGCTACGCAAGGCCCACGCGGCCGTGGTGGGTGTGGAAGTCCAGGTGGCCGACGACGCCCGCTCGGCCGAGACTCTGGGCAAGCGCAGACAGGGATCAGGCGTGGTGATCGGCGACGATGGCTTGATCCTCACCATTGGCTACCTCATGCTGGAAGCCCAGGCAATCCAGATCACCACCCAGGACAACAAAACTTTTCCTGCGCAGGCTGTGGCTTATGACCTGGCCACGGGCTTTGGCCTCGTCAAACCCCTGCTGCCGCTCCGTGGCGTGCAGCCCGTGTCCATGGGCAAGCTGTCGGACGTGGCCCCGGGTGAACCGCTGATGGCCGCTGTGGGGGCGCAGAAAGACGAGGAGTCCGACATCGCCATGACCCAGTTGGTGAGCAAACGCCCCTTTTCAGGCTATTGGGAGTACCACATCGAATCTGCAGCCTTCACCAGCCCACCGGTGGGCAACCATTCCGGTGCACCGTTGTTCAATCAGAAGGGGGAATTGATCGGCGTGGGCAGCCTGTTTGTGGGAGATGCATCCGGGCAGGGCCGTCGCATGCCAGGCAACATGTTCGTGCCGGTCGATCTGCTCACCCCCATCTTGGGCGAACTGCGCCGCACTGGGGAAACCCGGCTCAGCCGTCGGCCCTGGCTCGGCCTGACCTCGGCCGAACAAGATGGCCGCGTTCAGGTGGTGCGCGTGAACAAGGACAGCCCGGCACAGCGGGCCGGTCTGGAAAGCGGTGATTTTGTATTGGCAGTCGATGGCGACAAGGTGTCGTCACTGGAGGGTTTTTACAAGAAACTGTGGGCCCACAACGCTCCCGATGCCGAAATCAAACTGACAGTGCTGCAGGGCGCTGAGGTCAGGACACTGCTGATCAAAGCCGTGGACCGCATGACCACGATGAAGAAACCCTCAGGAATCTAGACCGCAGCGGCGCGCTCCGCCACCCTGGACGCGTTTTCAACCCAGGTCAGGCGCTTTTCGGCAATCGTGGCCCGGGCACGCTGCCCCAGCCGTTCGCGCAAGGCGCTGTCCGCGCACAGGACGGACAAAGCCGACTCCAGGCCTGCAGGGTCTTTCGCGCTGAAGATCAGGGCATTGTCATCGTGACGCAGGATTTCCAGCAGATTCGGCTCATCCGGTGCCACCACGGCCTTGCCCAGCACGAGGTACTCCATCAGCTTCAGCGGCGAGGCATAGGCGGTGACAGCGGGTTGCAACGCGACGTCGAATGCAGCCACATGCCGAGGCACATCTGCCCGATCGATCACGCCCGTGAAGCGAACCTTGTGGTCCACCTTGAGTGTTCTGGCAAGCGCCTCCAACGGTGCACGTTCGGGGCCGTCACCCACCACCAGCAAAAAAGCATCAGCCGGGCTGGCCGGGCCCGCCAACCAGGTCACCACGCGGTCCACACCATGCCAGGACCGGACAAAACCGGTGAAGCCCAAGACGGTCTTCCCCTGCAGTCCCAAGGCCTGTTTGGCCTGCTCCAGCGCAGGAACATCGGAGAAGTGCTCCCGATTGATGCCATTGGCCAGCACGAGGATGCGCGTGTCAGGGACGCCCACCGCGCGCACATGACTGGCCAGGACCTCAGTGACGGGCAGCACCAGATCAGCGCTGCGCCAGACCTTGGCTTCGGCCCACCGCGCCAACGCCCTGAAGGACAAGCCATCGCTGTGCAGGCTGCGCTCCTGCACCAGTGGTGCGTTCACTTCGAGGATCAATGGGATCTCCAGCTTCTGCTTGGCCCACACGCCCGCCAGCAGGAACAGGTTGTAGCGCTCATAGATGAAGTCCGGCTTCCGGTCTTTCGCAGCCGACAACAAACGCCGAACAGCCACCCACGAATACAGCAGCTCCAGCAACTCGTAAGCCGCCTTGGGCAGCATGGCGCGCATGCGCTGCACCCAGCCCAAGCCCCCTCCCATGCCGCCGGACGCTGCCGCCCCCACCTCTGGCGCCACCACCTGCACCGTGTGGCCCAGCGACCGCATGGCGGCAATCATTTCGTCGATGTGGACAGCTTGCCCGTCGCGGGAGGCGGTGCGGTGGTGATAAAGGATGTGCATGGGCGAAGGATTCTGCCATGCACCCGCGCTCTACTCACCGAAGACAACGCGTGGATGACGCAGCTTGAAGCGCAGTTCCTTCTTCATACGTGCGTTGCTGAGGCGTCTTGATTCATTCATGAAGCTCAACATTGAAGGCGGCAAGAGTGTGGAGGCTTCGCTGCGTGACACTCGCGGCGGCCTGGGCAAGCCATGGTGATCGGCAGCGGCATCGAAGTAGTCGCCCATCGTCATCTGGCTGTTGTCATTCACATTGAACACGCGCTGCGCCCGGCCCCGCCAAAGCGCGGCGAGGCAGACGTGCGCGAGGTCGTCGGCATGGATGTGGTTGGTGAACACATCGTCTTCGGCCCGCAGCACGGGCGTGCCTTTTTTCAGACGAGCCACGGGCGTGCCGTTCGGCCGGTCGGACGCATAGATGCCCGGGATGCGCAGGATGCTCGTGCGCACCGCGCTGCTGCGCCCCAAATGGCGCACATGGGCCTCGGCTGCCACGCGCCGCCGTGCGCGTGCCGTCATCGGGTTCACCGGCCGGGACTCGTCCACCCATTCGCCCGCGCAATCGCCATACACGCCGGTGGTGGAGGCATAGACCATGGCCAACGGCACCGTACGTAAACGCAGCGACAGTGCCAGTGCCCGCGTGCGGGCATCACGCGTGCCATCGGCGGGTGGCGGCGCCAGATGCAACACCCGGTCGGCCAAGCCGGCCAGGCGTCGCAGACTGTCGGGCGCGTCCAGATTGGCCAGCAGAGGGACTGCGCCCTGTTGGCGTAGTTCGACCACGCGGCTGGACTGCGACGTCACCGCCAGCACCCTGATGCGGGGGAGCAAGGTTTGTTTCATAGGCAATGCACGAAGCACGCGCAAGCCCACGTCTCCACAGCCCACGATCAGCAGGCTGCTGCGCCGGAACCGCATGGGCAGAGCGCCCAACGGAGTGGTGTTTGAAGGCAAAATCAATTCCTTGAGGTTTCCCCAAGGATAGCGAATCACATGAGCACAGAGGCAGGTCCATTTCAAGTCACCGTGGAACCCAGCGGGCGACAATTCAGCGTGAACGCAGGCGAAGCCATCCTGGCTGCCGGCATCCGTCAGGGTGTGGGCATGCCCTATGGCTGCAAGGATGGGGTGTGCGGCTCCTGCAAGTGCAAGTTGCTCAGTGGCAGCATGACGATCGGGCCGCACCAGCAGAAAGCCCTCAGTGATGCAGAACAGGCCGCCGGCTTCGTGCTCACCTGCCAGGGGTTTGCCAGCAGCGACGTGGTGCTGGAGTCGCGCCAGGTGTCTGCTGCGGGTGCGCACCCGGTGCGCAAGATGCCGGCCCGGGTGATGCACCTGGAGAAAAAGTCACATGATGTGATGCTCTTGCGCCTGCAACTGCCGGCCAACGACAGCTACACCTATTTTCCGGGTCAGTTTGTCGAATTCATCCTCAAAGACAATGTGCGTCGCTCTTACAGCATGGCCACCGCACCGGGTGCCTTCCAGAAAGACGACGGCAGCCCCCTGAACATGATCGAGCTGCACATCCGCCACCTGCCGGGCGGCCTGTTCACCGACGCGGTGTTTGGCACGATGAAGGAGAAAGACATCCTGCGCATCGAGGGGCCGTTTGGCAGTTTTTACCTGCGCGAAGACTCCGACAAACCCATCATCCTGCTGGCCAGCGGCACGGGCTTTGCACCCATCAAGGCCCTCATCGAGCACATGCAGTCCAAAGGTATCGCCCGCCCGGCGACACTGTATTGGGGTGGGCGGCGCCCCGGCGATCTGTATCTGAACGATTGGGTGGAACAGAAGCTCGCCGAGATGCCCCATCTGAGCTATGTGCCGGTCATCAGCGATGCTCTGCCCGAAGATGCCTGGACAGGTCGCACGGGCTTTGTCCATGCCGCCGTGCTGCAGGACCACCCGGACCTGAGCGGGCATCAGGTCTATGCCTGCGGCGCACCCATCGTGGTAGACAGCGCCCGCGCTGTCTACACCGGGTCAGGCCGCCTGGACCCTGGCGAGTTCTACGCCGACAGCTTCATCACCGCGGCAGACCGCGCCCGGAGCAGTTGAAGCAGGCCCGGGCGCCCGTTCGCCTCAGTTGTGGGGCTTGGCGTGCTGGCGATCGTGCTTCTGGCGCGCAATCGCACGGCTATTCGCGTTGGCCTCGCGGTGCAGGGCCTTGCGCTCGTCCTTGGTCACCACGCCGTCGGCTTTGGCTGCTGCAGTGTCGGCTTTCAGCTTGTCTTCGCGCGCCTGCAGGCGGGCTGCCTCGCGTTTGTTGAGTTGGCCGGACGCCACGCCTTGATCGATGCGCTTTTGCTGGTTGTCGATCTGCTTGTCGATGCCAGGGGTGGCTGCAGGATTTTTGGCCGGTGCGGAGGCGCCGGCGGCCGGGGCCTGCGCATGTGCGCCGAAGGACGCGCCAAGAGAGGCTGCCAGACACAGGCTGGCAAGGAGGTGGGTGTTGAATTTCATATTGGCTCCTGGGTGGGTTGAATGGGCGCCGTCCGCGGCGCCCACCGTCATTCAACGCAGCAACCGCATCCCGGACGACAGGCTGGCATGTCGATTGTGCAAACGCCTGTAAGACAATGTTCTTTTCCCAACCCACAAAGTCCGAGGGTCTCTCACCATGTCACACCGCCGAAACGCTCTGATGTTCCTTGCTGCCAGCGGACTGCTGTGGCTGCCGCTGCTTGCAAACGCCCAGACCTTCCCCAACAAGCCCATCCGTTTCATCGTCGCCTCCGGCGCCGGGTCGTCACTTGACGTGATCGCCCGCAGCATGCAGGACAAGCTCAAGGACAGCCTGGGCCAGCCCGTCGTCATTGAAAACCGCCCCCAGGCCGGCGGCACGGTGGCCACCGGTGAGGTAGCCAAAAGCGCGCCCGACGGCCACACCTGGCTGCTGGGCTTCAATGGCCCGGTGGCGTTTGCGCCCTACCTGTACAGCAAACTGAGCTACGACCCGCTGAAGGACCTGGCTGCCGTGGTGATCACCACGTCGCAGCCCAACATCCTGGCCGTCAACGCCGCCCTGCCGGTCAACAGCACCCAGGATCTCGTCGCGCTGTTGCGCAACAACCCGGGCAAGTACAACTTCGCCTCGGTGGGCAACGGTTCGTCGTCGCACCTGAGCATGGAGGCCTTCAAGGCCGCCACCGGCACCTTTGCCGTGCACATCCCCTTCAACGGCGGGCCGCCGGCTGCGCTGTCCACTGCGGCAGGGGACACACAGATCCTCGCCACCGTACCCACGCTCATCCTGCCCCAGGTGGCCAATGGCCGCATGAAGGCCCTGGGCGTGACCGGCAAGGCGCGTTACAGCGCACTGCCTAACCTGCCAACCCTGGCCGAAAGCGGTGTGAAGGAACTGGCTGGCTTCGAGGCCATCGCCTGGAACGGCGTGCTGGTGGCGGGCGGCACCCCACGCCCGGTCATCGACCGCATCAACGCGGCGATCAATGCCGCCATGAAAGACCCCACCACCGTGCAACGCCTCAAGACCGCCGGCCTCGACTCCGTGGGCGGCACGCCTGAGGAGTTTGCCAAACTCATCCGCGACGACCATGCCAAATGGGGGCCGATCATTCAGCGCAGCGGCGCCAAGCTGGATTGACAGCTTCACCCGGCAAACTGGGGAAGAATTTGCTCCTGATTTTGAACTATTTTTGATTAAATAAAAAACAAATATGACAAAAATTACTACTTTATTGGTAGCAATACTCGTAAATTTAATAACGGGAATATCGGCTTTTTCTCAAACAAATTCATCAGGTGGGAAAATCATCAAAATGGTGGTTCCCTATGCTGCGGGCGGCCCGATCGACGTGACGGCCCGCGTGCTGGCGGAACGGGTCAAGGACAGCCTGGGCACCGTCGTCATCGACAACCGGCCCGGTGCGGGCGGCAACATCGGCGCTGACGCCGTGGCCAAGGCCGCACCCGATGGCTTGACCATCGGCATCGCCGCCACCGCCACACATGGCGTCAACCCCTGGCTGTACCGCAAGATGCCCTATGACGCGCTGAAAGACTTCGCGCCCATCACGCAAATGCTGCGCGTACCCAATGTGCTGGTGATGAACGCCGACACGGCCGCGCGCCTGAAGATCAGCTCCGTGACGGACCTCATCGCCTACGCCAAGGCCAACCCGGCCAAGCTCAACTACGGCAGCGGCGGCAACGGCAGCGCGGGCCACCTTGCCGGCGAAATGTTCAAGGCCCAGGCGGGCATCTTTGCCCTGCACATCCCCTACAACGGCGGCAACCCGGCGCAGCTGGCCCTGCAAAGCGGTCAGGTGGACTTCAACTTCGACAACCTGGCCACAGCGTCAGCGGGCATCAAGAACGGCAAGCTCAAGGCCCTGGCCGTCACCACCCTGGCGCGCAGCCCCGCCCTGCCCGACGTGCCTCCTGTGGCCGATACCCTCAAAGGTTTCACCATCGACACCTGGTGGGGCCTGGTGGCCCCGGCCGCCACGCCGCCTGACATGGTGGCGCGACTCAACAGCGCCTTTGTTGCCGCCCTCAGGCACCCGGACACCCAGGCCCGCTTTGCCACCCTCATGGCCGAACCCGTGGGCAATTCATCCACCGACTTCGCCGCCTTCATCAAGAGTGAGCATGCCAAGTATGAGCAGGTGGTGAAGGCCAGCGGCGCGA
>JBDKJB010000007.1:0-13463 GCA_039796835.1 Pseudomonadota bacterium
GACGGCGCTGGCGTTGGCACCGGTGAAGACCAGTCCGGCGCTGTAGCTGTGCGCCCACACCGGCCCCAGAGCCGGCGCACTGGCAAAGCCCATGGCCGTGCCTGTGCCCCAGCGGCTGGCAAAGGTGCGAATCAAGCGCAGCGGATGCGGGCCGCTGTCGACCAGGTCGGATTCTTTGAGGTATTCCTCGCCTGTGGCGGGGAAGAAAGGTTTTGGGGTTTGTTGGCCGTCTGCGACGGTACAAATGTTGCCGCCGACACCGTCACCCTCATTGCCGTCAGTCGGGGTTGGGGGTGCCGGGAGAGGTGGAGCGACCGGGACCGATACCGTCCGCCACAGCACACTGTTGCCCCACAGCATGGTGACAGAACCACTCGACACAGTGGTGCGATAGACGACACAATCAAAGAAATCGTCTGCCGCACTGACAGGGACAAGTACACCTTGGTAGGAAAAAGCGGAAGCATTTCCAGCGTACGCGATTTGAGCCTGCTTCGCCGATTCCGCCGCGGCACCGCAGGCTGCCTCTTTTGAAGGAAGCCATCCGGTGGCATAGAGCGACGCATTCAATGCAGTCCGAGTCGTGTATTCACGGACTGATACCGTGACTTGTGCTTGTACCGTTGTCTGGACTCCACTCCATAGGCCCACCAGGAGCAACATCCTCAATAAGCCCGCCCGTCCGATATCCGCCATGAAATTTGCCTTTTTGCTCTTGGTATCGATGGCGCTGTTTATACAAAAAAACCAAGCTATCCGGCGGCGTCGCGGGCCCTGTTTCATCATTGTTGCGGATAAATTTTTGTCAATCAAATCATCAAAATCAATCCTGATTAGATAGCTGACTCATCAATATGGATAACGGAAAATATTCCTATTTATCCATATTTTTTGTTCAATGAGCGTCAAAAGGTTCAACGGGTCAACCAGACCGCTCCAGATGCCTGTCATCGACCGGTCACTTCTTGAACGCCACCACTGTTTGCTTTTGCTCGCCCAGGCCTTCGATGCCCAGGGTGATGACATCGCCTTTTTTCAGGAACTTCGGTGGCTTCATCCCCAGGCCCACACCCGGTGGGGTGCCGGTGCAGATGATGTCGCCGGGGTTGAGCGTCATGAACTCACTGAGGTAGCTGACGATCTTGGCGCAGCTGAAGATCATGGTTTTGGTGCTGCCGGTCTGCATGCGCTGGCCGTTCACGTCAAGCCACATGGAGAGCTTCTGCGGGTTCTGGATCTCGTCGGTGGTGACGAGCCAGGGGCCGATGGGGCCGAAGGTGTCGCAGCCCTTGCCCTTGTCCCACTGGGGGCCGCGCTCGAGCTGGAATTCGCGCTCGCTCACGTCATTGCAGACCACGTAACCGGCCACGTGCTTGAGCGCGTCTTTCTGTGACACATAGCGCGCACGGCTGCCGATGACGATGCCGATTTCGACCTCCCAGTCCATCTTGACCGAGCCTTTGGGCAGCATCACGTCGTCATTGGGGCCGACGATGCAGCTGGTGGCCTTCATGAAGACGACCGGCTCCTTGGGGATGGGCATGCCGGATTCGGCGGCGTGGTCGCTGTAGTTGAGGCCGATGGCCACGTACTTGCCCACGCTGGCCACCGGCGCACCCATGCGGGGCTTGCCTTTGACCGCGGGCAGCTTGTCGGCCTTGAGCTTGGCGATCTTGGCCAGGGTGGCCGGGCTGAGGGCGGCGCCATCCCAGTCCTTGACCTGCTTGGACAGGTCCCGCAGTTGGCCGGTGGCGTCAACAAGGCCGGGTTTTTCTTTGCCGGGGTTGCCGTAGCGGACGAGTTTCATGTCAGTTTCCTTTCAATTGAATCAAAAAATAAATCTATTAATAAATCAAAATCAATATATTTTAGATAGCTATATATTCGCGTCGATTGACGGAAATAACGTTAATAAGTTGCACGACCACCTGACAGATCAAATGTTGCGCCGGTGCTGAACGAGCAATCGTCCGTCAGCAGCCAGCAGACCATGGCGGCGATCTCCTGCACCTCACCAAAGCGGGCCATCGGGATCTTGCTGAGCATGAAGTCGATGTGCTGCTGCGTCATCTGGCTGAACATCTCGGTCTTGACGGCGGCCGGGGTCACGCAGTTCACGCGCACACCGGTGTCGGCCAGTTCCTTGCCCAGGGACTTGGTGAGGGCGATCACGGCGGCCTTGCTGGCGCTGTAGGCGCTGGCGTTGGGGTTGCCTTCCTTGCCAGCCACCGAGGCGATGTTGACGATGCGGCCCTGGTTGTTGGCGCGCATGTGGGGCACCAGTTCACGGCAGCACAGGAACAGGCCGTTGAGGTTGATGTCCATCACCTCGGTCCAGTCGGCCAGGGGGTAGTCCCACAGCTTCATGTTGGGGCCGGTGATGCCCGCGCTGTTGACCAGGCCGTCCACCCGGCCGGCCTCGGTGCTTTGCGCCACGGCAGCCTGCACGCTGGCCTGCTGCTTCACATCCACGCCGATGGCGATGCTGCCCCCGCCCAACTGGGTGGCGGCCGTCTGCGCCAGGGCGGTGTTGCGGTCCCAGACGATGGCCTGCCCGCCCGAGGCGACGATGCGCTGCCCGATGGCAAAGCCGATGCCCGACGCGCCGCCCGTCACCACGATGCGGCGACCCTTCAAGTCAAGTTGGTTCATGTGATGGCCTTCAAATGGTCATGCCGCCGTCGACAGAAAAGATCTGGCCGGTGGCAAATTGTGATTCATCGCTGGCCAGATAGACCACGATGGGGGCGATTTCCTCGGCCTGGGCCAGGCGGCCCATGGGCTGGCGGGCGATGAAGGCCTTGCGCGCCTCCACCGGGTCGTCAAAGGCGTTGATGCGCTCACCCAGCGAGGGCGTGTCCACGGTGCCAGGGGCAATGCAGTTGCAGCGGATGCCCTGGGCCACGTAGTCTGCCGCCACCGATTTGGTCAGGCCCACCACGGCGGCTTTGCTGGCGCCATAGATGAAGCGCTTGGGCAGACCCTTGAGGCTGCCACACACGCTGGCCATGTTGATGATGCTGCCGCCGCCCTGTGCCAGCATGCCCGGCAGCATGGCCTGGATCATCCAGAACTGGGCCCGCACGTTGAGGTTGAAGGCAAAGTCCCACTGCTCGTCGGTCGCGTCCAGGATGCCACCTGCGTGGACAAAGCCGGCGCAGTTGAAGATGGCATGCGGCACCTGACCAGCGGCACTGAGGCGCGCAGCCAGGGCCTGAATGGCGGCCTTGTCCAGCACGTCCAGCACCGCGGTCTGGATGTTGGGCACGCCATGCAGGCTTTCGAGCAGCTTCGGGTTCAGGTCGGTGGCCAGCACCTGCGCGCCCGCAGCGGCCATGGCACGGGCGCTGGCGTGGCCGATGCCCTGCCCGGCGGCGGTGACGAGGGCACGCTTGCCCCCGAGTCTCATGGGAATGCTTGTCATGGGGATGTCGTCAAATGAGCGAGGTTGCAATTGGGCTATGCTACCAACAATCATCACACCATTGGCCAGCCCACCGTTATGAACCCTTTCATCCGATTGCATGCCGCAGACGACGTGCTGATCGCCCGCACCCAGCTGGTGGGCGGCACCACGGTGGAAGGCGTCGCCGTGCGCGGCCTGGTCCCTGCAGGCCACAAGGTGGCGGTGCGCCTCATCGCCGCCGGTGCGCCCGTTCGCCGCTACAACCAGATCATCGGCTTTGCCACCCGCGACATTGCAGCGGGCGAGCATGTGCACACCCACAACCTGGGCATGGGTGAGCAAAAGGGCAGCTTCGAGCGGGACTACGCCTTCGGCGCAGACGTCAAGCCTGCCGCCGCTCGCCTGCGGGCGAGCTTCATGGGCTACAGGCGCCCGGACGGCCGTGTGGCCACGCGCAACTACATCGGCATCCTGTCCAGCGTGAACTGTTCGGCCACGGCAGCCCGCGCCATCGCGGATCACTTCTCGCGGCAGAACCACCCGTCCGCCCTGGCAGATTTCCCGAACGTGGACGGCGTGGTGGCCCTGACCCATGGCACCGGCTGCGGCATGGACACCCAGGGCCTGGGCATGCAGGTGCTGGAACGCACCCTGGCCGGCTACGCCACGCATGCCAATTTCTGGGGGGTGCTGGTGGTGGGCCTGGGCTGCGAAGCCAACCAGATCAATGCCTGGCTGGCACACAGCAGCCTGCGGGAGGGCGACTCCCTGCGCGTCTTCAACATCCAGGACACCGGCGGCACGCGCAAGACCGTGCACAAGGGCATCGAACTCGTCCGCGCCATGCTGCCCCAGGCCAATCAGGCGCATCGGGAGCCTTGCGACGCATCGCACATCACGATTGGCCTGCAGTGTGGTGGCTCCGACGGTTACAGCGGCATCAGCGCCAACCCGGCGCTGGGTGCGGCGGTGGACCTGCTGGTGGCCCATGGCGGCACGGCCATCCTGTCTGAAACCCCCGAGGTGTACGGCGCGGAGCATCTGCTGACCCGACGCGCCGTGAAACGCGAGATTGGCGAAAAGCTGGTGCAGCGCATCAAGTGGTGGGAGCAGTACACCGCCGCCAACGACGGCGAGATGGACAACAACCCATCTCCCGGCAACAAGGCCGGTGGCCTGACCACCATCCTCGAGAAGTCACTCGGCGCCGTGGCTAAGGGCGGGACGACCAACCTGGAAGCGGTGTATGAGTACGCCGAACCGGTCAAGGCAAAAGGCTTTGTCTACATGGACACGCCGGGGTATGACCCGGTGTCGGCCACCGGCCAGGTGGCGGGCGGCGCCAACATGATCTGCTTCACCACCGGCCGCGGCTCGGCCTATGGCTGCGCGCCGTCGCCGTCGCTCAAGCTGGCCACCAACAGTGTGCTGTGGCAGCGTCAGGAAGAGGACATGGACATCAACTGCGGTGAAATCATCGACGGCACCAGCAGTGTGGAGGCCATGGGCCGCCGCATTTTTGATCTGGTGCTGGCGACTGCCTCCGGGCAGGCCAGCAAAAGCGAGCAGCACGGTTATGGTCAAAATGAATTTGTGCCCTGGCAACTCGGGGCTGTGATGTGAACGGGCGTCCAGCATGAGCAAGACCTTCCAAGCCACCGCTCTGGCCGCACATTGCCAGCGCATTTTTGAGGCTGCCGGCAGCCTGCCAGCCGAAGCGCAGGCCGTGGCCGACAACCTTGTGATGGCCAATCTGAGTGGCCACGACAGCCATGGCGTGGGCATGCTGCCGCGTTACGTCGATGCCGTTCTGGAAGGCGGCCTCAAGCCAAACACCGGCGTCAAGGTGGTGCTGGATGCAGGCAGCCTGCTGACGCTGGACGGTCAGCGCGGCTTTGGCCAGGTGGTGGGCACGCAGGCGATGGCCCTGGCGATCGAGCGGGCCCGCGCGCAGGGCAGCTGCATCATGAGCCTGGCGCACGCGCACCATCTGGGCCGCATCGGTCACTTCGCCGAGATGGCGGTGGACCACGGCCTGGTGGCCCTGCATTTCGTCAACGTGCTGTCGCGCCCGGTGGTGGCCCCGTGGGGCGGAGCAGATGGGCGCTTTGGCACCAATCCGTGCTGCATTGGCATTCCGCTGCAAGGTCGTGAGCCCTTTGTGCTCGACTTTGCCACCAGCCGGGTGGCGCAGGGCAAGATGCGCGTGGCGCACAACAAGGGTGAGCAGGTCCCCCTTGGAACTTTGATTGACGAGCTTGGCCACCCGACCTCCGACCCGGGCGTGGTGGTGGTGCCGCAGCGCAATGGCCTGTTCGGTGCATTGATGACCTTTGGCGAACACAAGGGCTACGGCATGGCCGTGGTGGCGGAGTTGCTGGGCGGCGCGCTCACGGGCGGCGGTACCTGGCACAAACCCACCGATCCGAATGTGCGGGCGGTGCTCAATGGCATGCTGACCATCCTGATCGATCCCGACCGACTCGGCACAGCAACGGCGTTCCATCAGGAGGCGCTGGCTTTTGTGGATTGGCTCAAGAGCGGCCCCGTGGCCCCTGGCAGTGATGCGGTGCTGCTGGCCGGAGAACCTGAGCGCGCCGCGCGGCGCGAACGCAGCGTGGCCGGCATCGTGGTGGACGACCAGACCTGGGGGGAGATACAGGCTTCGGCGCAGAAGCTCGGGCTGGCGCCGATGGGTTGAGGGCTAGAGGATCCGCAGGACGCAGGCTTCGAGGCTCTCTGAGGGCAGCTTGCGGAACCCCGACCGCACAAAGCGTTGCAAGCGCCCCATCAGAAACCCTGCCGCCAGCGAAGCGGCCACCTGCGCTTCAGCCGTCGGCGTGGCTGACCCCGCAACACTGTCGCGCATGGACTGGCGCAAAGCCGCTTCGATCTTGTCGAAAAACTGGTTCATGCGCTGTTGAAGGCGGTCGTTTTCAAACACCAGCGCATCGCCCACCATCACACGGGCCATGCCGGGGTTTTTTTCCGCAAACTGGGCCACCATCTTCATGATCTGCAGGACTTGGCGGGGGCCGTTGGCGCCTGAAGAGGCCTCCGAGGTGACGATCTGGTTGACCAGACCGAAGACCGAGGATTCAATGAAATCGATCAAGCCTTCCAGCATCTGGGCTTTGCTGGCAAAGTGCCGGTACAGGGCCGCCTCGCTGACCTGCAAGCGTGCAGCCAGGCCTGCGGTGGTGACCCGTTCCCCTCCGGGAGACTCCAGCATTTCCGCCAGGGCATGCAGGATCTGCAGGCGCCGCTCCCCAGGTTTGGGGCGTTTGCGAGCGGCCGGGTCATCGGTGCCGGTGTCAGTTGTGCCGGTGGTGGCTTCGGTCATGGACGTGATGTCAGGGTGGAGGCGAAAGGGGATCGGCGGCAGCTGCCAGTTCAACGCGAACGGATCATTGTGCCGTAGGCTTGGTCGGAAAGGATTTCGAGCAGCATCGCGTGCGGCACCCTGCCATCGATGATATGCACCGCATTCACGCCGCTCTTGGCCGCATCCAGTGCGCCGGCAATCTTGGGCAGCATGCCGCCGCTGATGGTGCCGTCAGACACCAGCTCATCGATGCGCTTCATCGTCAGTTCGGTCAGCAGCTGCCCCTGCTTGTCGAGCACACCCGGAATGTTGGTCAGCATGAGCAGCTTCTCGGCCTGCAGTACGGTGGCCAATTTGGCCGCCACGACATCGGCATTGATGTTGTAGCTCTCATTGCTTTCGCCAAAACCGATCGGGCTGACCACCGGGATGAACTGGTCGTCCTGCAGGGCCTTGACCACCGATGGATCAATGGCCACGATGTCCCCCACCTGGCCGACGTCGTGCTCCTTGGCCGGATCCTGCGGATCGAGCAGCCGCAGCCTGCGTGCCCTGATCAGCCCGCCGTCGCGTCCGGTCAGTCCCACGGCTTTGCCACCGGCCTGGTTGATCAGGCCCACGATGTCCTGCTGCACCTCACCCGCCAGCACCCATTCGACCACCTCCATGGTTTCGGCGTCGGTCACGCGCATGCCCTGAATGAATTCGCCCTTTTTGCCGAGCCGCTTGAGCGCGGTTTCGATCTGGGGCCCGCCGCCGTGCACCACCACGGGGTTGATGCCCACCAGTTTCAGGAGCACTACGTCTTCGGCAAACGCCGCCTGGAGCGCCGGGTCCGTCATGGCGTTGCCGCCGTATTTGATGACCATGGTCTTGCCATGGAACTTGCGGATGTAGGGCAAGGCCTGTGCCAGGATGTGGGCTTTGTCTTGGGGTTCGATCTGCATGAGATGCATCTGGGTGGCGGTCAAGATCAAAATTGTGCCTGATAGCCCTGCACCAATCTGGACAGCCCGGCCTGCATGCCCGCTCCGTCATTCTGTCTGGCGGCCAACAGCAGGTCATCGAGCAGGGGTTGCAATTCATTCAGCCCAAAGTAAGCTTCATGCGCCTTCATGATGCGCGGGTGTGAAGTAGGCTGCGGGTCGTTGCCCAGGAGCAGCTCCTCGTAGAGTTTCTCACCCGGCCGCATGCCGGTGATCTCAATGGCAATGTCACCGTCCGGCTTGGCCTCGTCACGCACGGTCAAGCCGGAGAGCTCGATCATGTGCCGCGCCAGGTCCATGATCCGGACGGGCTCGCCCATGTCGAGCAGGAACACATCTCCCCCGGAGGCCATCGCGCCCGCCTGGAGCACGAGCTGCGCGGCTTCAGGGATGGTCATGAAATAGCGGGTGACATCCGGATGCGTCACCGTCAACGGCCCCCCCTCAGCCAGCTGTTTGCGAAACAGCGGGACCACGCTCCCGCTGGAGCCCAGCACATTGCCAAATCGCACCATCGTGAAACAGGTACCCGACGGGCCGTCTGCTGCCAGCGCCTGGAGCACCAGCTCAGCCACACGCTTGCTGGCCCCCATTACATTGGTGGGCCGCACAGCTTTGTCCGTGGAAATGAGCACAAAGCGCTGAACACCCGATCGGACCGCAGCGTGGGCAAGAATCCGGGTGCCGTCAACGTTGTTCAGCACCCCTTCGCCCGGGTTGGATTGCACCAGGGGTACATGTTTGTAGGCGGCCGCGTGGTACACGGTCTGCGGATGGTGTGTCTCCAGAACGGCGGCCACGCGGGATTCATTCAACACGCTGGCCAGCACAGCCACCACATCGGTCTGGCTGGCCTGCGCGCGGGTCCATTCAGCCAGCTCCTGCTGGATGGAATACAGCGCAAATTCACTGTGGTCCAGCAGCACCAGCTTGGACGGCGCCTGAGCGATGATCTGTCGGCACAACTCGCTGCCGATGCTGCCCCCCGCCCCTGTCACCAGCACCGTTCGCTGCTGGATGTCACTGGAAATCAGATGCCGGTCCGGGGCAATCGGATCCCTTCCCAGCAGATCTTCAATGTCCAGTTCCCGAAAATCCTGGACCGTCACCCGACCACTGGCCAGATCAGACCAGTTGGGCAAGGTGCGGACGTGCACCGGCAGTTTGCGCAGAGACTGGACAATTTCATTGCGTCGAGTGCGGTTTGGTTTGGTCAGGGCCAGCACGATGTCTGTGACCCCGAGCAGTTGGACAAGCTCGGCCACCCGCTCAGAGGACTCGACCTTGACCCCATTGATGCTCCGCCCGGCCATGGTAGGGTCATCGGTCAAGAAACCTAGAAGCTGGTATTGGCCGGAAATGGCAATCGCACTTGCAGCCTGAACACCGGCCGTGCCCGCCCCATAGATCAGGAGCCGCCCCTCTGAAGGCAGGGCCTGCTGTGTCAGATTTGCCAGAGTCACACGCGCGATGAACCGACTGGCGGCCACCAGCAATACAAACAGCAGGGGTTGAAGCAAGCCCAATGAGCGGGGCACCCCCGCCCAACGCCACACCACCAGTATCACTGTCAACGTGACGGCGTAAAGACCAATGGCCTTGGCCGTCGCCAGCATGGCATCGGAGCCTGAATAGCGAAAAATAGCGCGGTACAGGCCCAAGCGAATGAAGAACGGCAAGGGCAGCACCGCCGTGATGCCATAGACATACCACTGAGCACCGATCGGCGTATGTGGCGCATCCAGCCGGAATGAAAACGCCAACCAGGTGGCCAGGACAGCCAACGCCACATCCACGCAGAGGACGACCAATTGCTTGGCCGGCCTGGGCAACATCACAAGCGATTTGAACATTGCCCCCCCTGGAGCCACGCCGAGCGGATCGGCTTCAAAACAATGGCTCTGACTTCAAACGGCAAATTCTTCTTTGGTTTTGCCTGAAGCCACCAACATGGACAGCCATTTGGGCATCAAGCCGCGACCACTCCAGGTTTCACCATTGGGTCCGCGGAATTTGGGAGCCACCGAGGAACCTGCCAGTTTGCTGCTGGTTTTACTTTTCGCTTTGCCGGCCACCGCCGTTTTTTTCTTGCGTCGCGGCTTGGCCGCCTGCAAATCCTTCACGGTGATCCCGAAAGCGGCCATCTTGGCCATGATGTCCTGCACCGTTGCGTCAAATTCTTTTTCTTTGATCTGGGCCGCCTGCTTCTGCAGTTTTTCAATTTGACTTTGAATATCTATCAAGTTACTCATGATGTTTACTCCAGGGAATAGATTCGGCGGATCGCTATTCTAATGTGAGATGTTTTCCCGCCAAATCACCTTTTTGGCCGTCAACAGCATGATTTTCAAATCAAACCCCAAAGATTGCTGTTGCAAATACTCAAGCTCCAAAGCAACCTTTTGCGGAATGGGTATTTCGTCGCGACCGTTGATCTGCGCCCAGCCCGTGATTCCGGGGGTCAATCGGTCCACGCCATTCGCCCTGCGCAAGGACATCAGATCGTCTTGATTGAACAGGGCTGGCCTGGGCCCGACCCAACTCATGTCGCCGACGATGATGCTCCATAGCTGGGGAAGTTCGTCCAGACTGGATTTGCGTAAAAAGCCACCAATGGGTGTCAGGTATTGTTCGGGCCTGTCCAGAAGATGTGTAGCGACAGCAGGCGTATCCACACGCATCGTGCGGAATTTCGGCATTTGAAACTCCACGCCGTTGCGACCAATCCGCCTCGACCAATAGATCGCAGGCCCTGGAGAGCTCAGCCTGACAGTCAGGGCAATCAACAGCAGGGGCAGCGCGCACAGCATACCCATTAGCAAAGCCAGCAAGAAATCCAGCGGACGCTTCATGACGTCAGGAAAAAACCTCTGCCTGGTTCAAAGATACTCCTGCAAGATCTTTGGCGGAGAGTTTGGGCTGATCATCCCCCAGGGGCCAAAGGATGCCCAGCTCAGGGTCGTCCCACGCCACAGTCCGCTCATACCCAGGCGCGTAGTAGTCAGTGGTCTTGTATAGAACATCAGCAACTTCGGACATCACATAAAACCCGTGTGCAAAACCCGCAGGAATCCAGAAGGCTTTGTGGTTGTCTTCACTCAGTTCCAGACCATACCATTTACCGAAGCTTGACGACGACCGGCGCAAATCGACCGCAACGTCAAACACAGAACCACGGACCACCCGAACGAGCTTGCCCTGGGTTTGCCGGACCTGGTAATGCAAGCCCCTGAGCACGCCTTGCACCGACCGGCTGTGGTTGTCCTGCACAAAAGCCATTTCAACTCCCGTCACTTCGCTGAATGCCCTGGCATTGAAGCTTTCCAGAAAAAAGCCCCGGGAATCTCCGAATACCTTCGGCTCCAAAACGAGTGCATCTACCAAAGGGGTCGTGACGACCTTCACCGCGGTTCCTTGAGCATACTCAACAGATACTGCCCATAGCCGCTTTTCGCCAGCGGCCTCGCCAGACTCTCGACCTGCTCTGAGGAAATATAGCCGTTGCGCCAGGCCACCTCTTCAGGACAAGCGATCTTCAGCCCCTGCCGATGCTCCAGAGTTGCGATGAATTGGCTGGCCTCCAGCAAACTCTCATGCGTGCCCGTATCAAGCCAGGCGTAACCACGTTGCATGATCTCGACCTGAAGACACCCTGCTTCAAGATAAGCCTGGTTGACCGCGGTAATTTCTAGCTCACCGCGCGCACTCGGCCGGATCGACTTGGCGATGTCGACCACGTGATGGTCATAAAAGTACAGGCCTGTCACCGCAAAGTTGCTTTGAGGCGAGCTGGGTTTTTCTTCGATGCTGGTCGCTCGCCCACCCCCATCAAACGCAACGACCCCATACCGCTGCGGGTCATGGACGTGGTAGGCAAAAACTGTGGCGCCCTCCGTCCGGGCAGTGGCACGGCCAAGCAGCGAACTCAAGTCGTGCCCGTAGAAAATATTGTCACCCAGGACGAGCGCGCAGGGCTTATTGCCTACAAAAGACTCCCCGATGAGGAACGCTTGAGCCACGCCATTCGGGCTGGGTTGCACCGCATATCGAATATGGATGCCCCACTGGCTGCCGTCGCCCAGCAATTGCTGAAACTGTGGCGCACCCTGCGGACTGCTGATGAGGAGAATGTCCCTGATCCCAGCCAACATGAGTGTCGTCAGCGGGTAATACACCATGGGTTTGTCATACACAGGCAGCAGCTGTTTGCTCAAGGTCAAGGTGGCGGGGTGCAATCGAGTGCCAGACCCGCCTGCGAGAATGATTCCTTTACAGCTCGCCATAACCTCGACCTAGGTCAAATATTCTTTCAACATCCGGTCAACGCCTGTCTTCCAGTCGGGCAAGCAAACCCCAAAGCTGCGTTGAATGCGGTCCGTGTTCAGAAGTGAATTCAGCGGGCGTCGGGCTGTGGTTTTGAAAGCGCTCGAGGCCACCGGCACGATCTCTTTCACCTTCCACGCCAAATCCGGCCGCAAGCGTCGGGCCTGCGCGATGGCGTAGACCGCATAGTCATGCCAACTGGTCTGTCCGGCCGCCACCAGGTGGTACAGGCCCGACAGGCTTTGGCCTCCATCCGGGACCACCCGATGCAGGGCCAGGGCAGTCACATCGGCCAACAGCTCTGCCCCAGTGGGTGCACCGCGCTGGTCCTGAATCACCGTGAGTTGCTGGCGCTCCTGTGCGAGCCGGATCATGGTCTTGGCAAAGTTGCCGCCCCGCACCCCATACACCCAGCTGGTGCGAAAAATCAAATGCTTGCAAGCGCTGGCAACAATCAACTCCTCCGCCTCGCGCTTTGTATGGCCATATACGTTCAGGGGGTTGGGTGTGTCAGTTTCGAGCCATGGCCTCGGGCTACTGCCGTCAAACACATAGTCGGTCGAATAGTGCACCAGCCAAGCGTCTACATCCCTGGCAACATTGGCCAGCACTGCAGGAGCTGCTGCATTCAAAGCGTAAGCCAACTCAGGATCACTTTCGACCTCATCAATGTCCGTGTGCGCAGCGGCATTGACAATCGCATCTGGGTGTACCGCCCGTACCGTCGCCTCCAGCTCATGCAGCCGCGTGAAGTCCCCACAAAGGTCCGTGCTGTCAAAGTCAAGCGCCACCACTTCGCCCAGGGGTGCCAAGCTTCTCTGCAGCTCCCACCCAACCTGTCCGCCCTTGCCAAACAGCAGTATCCTCATGGCGTTACAACTGGACGATCAGAGTAGTTCTTTGCAACCCACTCCCGGTACGAACCACTCTGCACCCGCTCCACCCAGTGGCGGTGGTCCAAGTACCACTGCACCGTTTTGCGGATTCCGGAACCGAAGGTTTCAGCAGGCTTCCACCCCAACTCCTGTTCGATCTTGCGCGCATCAATGGCATATCGCCGGTCATGCCCAGGCCGGTCCGTGACGTATGCGATTTGCTGGGTGTAGCTTTGCCCGTCTGATCGTGGCCTCAATTCGTCAAGCAGGCGACAGATGGCATGAACGATCTCGATGTTGGGCTTTTCGTTCCATCCTCCGATGTTGTACACATCGCCGACTCGTCCGCCACCCAACACGCAACGGATCGCGCTGCAATGGTCTTTGACATACAGCCAATCGCGGATCTGCCGGCCGTCTCCATACACCGGCAGTGCTTTGCCCGCCAACGCATTCACAATCATGAGCGGAATCAGCTTTTCCGGGAAATGAAACGGGCCATAGTTGTTGCTGCAATTGGTGGTCAATACCGGCAGGCCATAGGTGTG
>JBDKJB010000008.1:0-13384 GCA_039796835.1 Pseudomonadota bacterium
CGCGATGGCCGCCTGAACTTGGTCGCCGGTGCCTACAGGCACCGTGCTCTTGTCTACAACCACTTTGTAGTCGGTCATGTGCCGACCGATGCTCCGTGCAGCCGCCAGCACGTATTTCAGGTCAGCAGAACCATCTTCATCCGGCGGGGTGCCGACGGCGATGAATTGAATGGTGCCATGCGACACCGCTTGCGGAACGTCGGTGGTGAATGACAGTCTGCCTGCCGCCACGTTGCGCTGGACCATCTCTTTCAGGCCAGGCTCATAAATCGGGATGCCGCCATCTTTCAGAGTCTGGATCTTGGTTGCATCCAGATCCAGACACAACACGTCGTTCCCCACTTCAGCAAGGCAGGCCCCGCTGACCAAGCCGACATAGCCAGTTCCGACGACCGTGATTTTCATAAGTGTCTTCCAAAAGCGAACAGTGAATGGGCTTGTGCAAACCGATGCCAGGCCACGACAGCCGGTATGATAGCCAGCGCTCTGCCTTGCCAACCCCTTCAGGCCCGATTCGCTGCTGACCCCGTGGAAATAGAGTCCCAAATTGTGCAATTGCTCACCCAAACGTTGGCGCTGGGTGATCGAACACGGCACTTCAATGCATCCACCGTTCTGCTGGGAGCTGTTCCCGAGCTGGACTCAATGGGTGTGCTGAATCTGATTTCTGCCATCGAAGAGCGGTTTGGAATCGTTGTCCACGATGATGACATTGATGGTGAAACCTTTGCCACGGTCTCCAGCTTGGTTGGCTATGTGGCAGGCAAATTGAACCCCCGATAGGCTCACCCTGTGCGTCCATTTCATCTACCGAGCGCATCGGGGCAGCGGTTTTGTATCTCTTTTGAGTCCCCTGAAAGGCAGTCCTCTGCGCTGGCAGGTGCGGTGCTGCTGGCGCCGCCCTTGGCCGAAGAGCTCAATAGAAGCCGACGACAGTTGAGCCTGATGTCCCATGCGTTTGCTCAGGCCGGGATACAGGTGCTGATGCTGGACTTGAAGGGCACAGGTGACAGTCCAGGAGATTTTTCGGACGCGACATGGAAGGACTGGATCGACGACCTCGAGCACGGCTGGGAATGGCTGCGGGAGCGGACAGGATTGAGTCCAGTGATTTGGGGGGTGCGTGGAGGCTGCTGGTTGGGGATGGAGTTGGCCCGACGCATCGCTGCACCAGCCCGGATGTTGTTCTGGCAACCACAGAAACTCGGTAGCGTGTACCTGAATCAGTGGCTGCGGCAAAAGACTGCAGGAGACATGCTGCAGGGCCTGCCAAAGGCAGAACCCGATCAGTTGAGGAGCCAGTGGGCGGCAGGGGGCGTGGTTGAAATTGGCGGGTATGCCTTGACTGCCAACATTGCGCAGCCTTTGCATGCAGCCGATCTGGGGGCGGCTGCGCCGCGGACCGAGATTCAGGTGCTTGAATGTGCTTCTGGTGAATTGGATGTCCCAAGCCCAGGGTCGGTAGCATTGCAGCAGGAATGGAAACGTGAGGAATGCAAAGTGCGTTGGCAGCGGGTTCGTGGTGAGGCGTATTGGCAACTCCAGGAGTCGCCAGATCAGACGGAGCTCGTGTCCGCAACGCTGTCTGTTTTGTTGAGGGCCTCCGAATGAGCATGCACGAACAGGCTTTGCTCATCAACGCTGCTCCAGGGTCCATGGTCGGCCTTCTGGCGCGACCCGATAAGACTGCCCAAGTCGGGGTGGTTATCGTCGTAGGGGCTCCTCAATACCGGGTCGGAAGCCATCGCCAGTTTGTGCTGCTGGCCCGACGTCTGGCTGAAGCGGGATGCGCAAGCCTGCGGTTCGATCCTCCTGGGAGAGGCGATAGCCCGGGGTTGCCGCTGGACTTCGAGCAGCTTGACGACGCCATTGGTGCAGCCATTGATGCCCTTCAAGCGGAGTGCCAACACCTCCGGCGGCTGGTCCTGCTGGGTTTGTGCGACGGAGCCAGCGCAGCGCTGCTCTACTGGCAGCGCACACGGGACGTCCGCGTGAACGGGCTGTGCCTGCTCAATCCGTGGGCGCGCGGCGTTGAGACCCAAGCAGCCACTCAGGTCAGGCACTATTACACGGACCGATTGCTGAGTGCTGAGTTCTGGAGCAAGCTTTTTCGGGGCGGGGTGGCTTGGCGCAGCTCCATGGCCGAACTGGGTGCGGCCCTGCGCAAAATGAGGAGAGGGCGCCGCGAGGCAGCAAGCCAAGACTTTCGCTCGCTCATGTATCGGGCGCTGACCGACTTTGAGGGGCGAGTTGCGCTGCTGCTGAGCGGTCGGGACTACACCGCCAAGGAATTCCTTGAATGGCTTGCGTTGCAACCAGGCGGGGACGATGTCCTGGCATCGCCCCAATTGGCCCGGTATGACTTTCCGCTGGCCGATCACACCTTCTCCAGTGCCCAATGGAGAGGGAAAGTGGAGGATACGGTGGTGCGGTGGTGCAACGAGCGAGAATGAAGCAATGACCGGGCCCGCCCACCTGCTGCATGAGTTGCCGATGCGGGCTGCCCAGGGCTCACCGGCATCTGTCGCGCTGCGGTTTGAAGGGACTGATCTGGGTTACGCTACCTTGGTACAGCGCATCCAGTCTGCCGGCCAAGGCCTGCTGGGGCTGGGGCTGCAACGTGGCGACCGGGTAGCGATCTTTCTCGAAAAGCGCCTGGAATGGGTAGAGGCCGCGTTTGCTGCAGCGGCCGCTGGGTGCGTGTTTGTTCCGATCAATCCAGTGCTCAAGCCGGCCCAAGTGGCGCACATTCTGCGGGACTGCTCGGCACGCGTCCTGGTTACTTCCGGCCCGCGCTGGTGCGCGTGTGAAGAAGCGCTGGCGGGTCTCGACGCCTTGGTTGCCATCGCTTTGGTGCAGACCGATCCTGTTCCAGACAACGGAGTCGCTCAGCAGACCACTTCACGTCTGTGCGTAGATTGGAAGCAGTTGCGCGATTCGGATCCCGGACTGCGGCCGATGCACCGTGTGATCGACACTGATCCGGTAGCCATCTTCTACACTTCTGGGAGCACAGGACTGCCCAAAGGGGTGGTGCTGTCCCACCGCAACATGGTCGCTGGCGCCTACAGCGTGGTGTCGTACCTGGGCAATCGCTCTGATGACGTGCTGCTGGCGGCGCTGCCACTGTCTTTCGACGCAGGGTTCAGCCAGCTGACCACTGCGTTTGCCGCTGCGGCCAAGGTGGTGCTCATCAACCCAGTGTTGCCGCGCGATGTGGTCAAGGCCCTGGCGCGCGAGGGCATCACCGGGCTGACGGCGGTGCCAGCGCTCTACATGCAGCTGGCCCCGCTGGCGTGGCCTGAGTCGATTGGTGGGCACCTGCGGTACTTTGCCAACACCGGTGGGCGCATGCCCGGTGAGACACTGCGGCAATTGCAGGCCAAAGTTCCCCGAGCGGCCCCTTTCCTGATGTATGGGTTGACAGAGGCCTTTCGGTCTACTTATCTGCCGCCTTCGGAGGTAGGTCGGCGGCCAGACTCAATGGGCAAAGCCATCCCGAACGCCGAGGTGCTGGTGCTGCGGCCCGACGGATCCCTGTGCGACGCGGACGAACCCGGTGAACTGGTTCACCGAGGTGCGCTGGTGGCCCTGGGGTACTGGAACGATGCTGAAAAGACAGCCGAGCGCTTCAGGCCGCTGCCGCCGGGGTTGTCGCAATCGCCCTTGCCTGAAATCGCTGTTTTTTCCGGCGATATGGTGCGACGCGATGCCGACGGGTTTTTGTACTTTGTGGGACGACGCGATGAGATGATCAAGACATCGGGCTATCGCGTCAGTCCGCAGGAGGTGGAGGAAGTTATCTTCTCTTCCGGTGACGTGGAGGAATGCGCAGTGTTCGGGCTGCCCCATCCCGTTCTGGGACAGGTCATCCGGGCGGTGGTCAAGCTGCATGAAGGCAGGGCAGACCGATTGGCGCACATTCAGGATCATTGCCGACGACAGTTGCCGACCTATATGTGGCCGGCAGCCTTTGAGGTGAGTGACGGTCCTCTGCCACGCAACCCCAATGGCAAGATTGACCGTCAGTTTCTGGCGGCCAGCCACGCGGAGGGACAATCTGGCCATGTCTGACGCCTCTGCAAAGCCACAGCATGCTCCCATCCGCCAGTTTTCCATGGACCGGGGCCAGGTGGTGGTGGCCGGCCAGCCACTGAATGACTTGGCTGCCGGGCTTGGTCATTCCCCGTTTTACGTGTATGACCGGGCGGCTCTGGGCGCCCGCATGAGCGAGTTGCGCGGATGGTTTCCGCAAGTGGCCATCCACTATGCGATGAAGGCCAATCCGATGCCTGATGTGGTGCGTTTTCTGGGCAGTCTGGCGGATGGCGTGGACGTGGCGTCTCTGGGCGAGTTGCGCTCGGCCCTGGATGCTGGCGTGGACCCTCAGCACATCAGCTTTGCCGGGCCGGGGAAGGGCGCAGACGAGTTGTGGGCGGCAGTGGAGGCTGGGGTGCTCATCAATGTGGAGTCTGAGCAGGAGCTCAACACCGTCGCTGCAGTGGCGATTGAGCAGCAGGCGCCCGCCCGGGTGGCGCTGCGCGTCAATCCCGACTTCGAACTCAAGAGCTCCGGTCTGCGCATGGGCGGTGGCGCCAAGCCCTTTGGCGTGGACTTCGAGGTGGCCCCTCAGGTGTTGGCCCGCATGGCAGCGCTGCGGTCCCATGGCCTGGAATTTGAGGGCCTGCATATCTTTGCGGGCTCCCAAAGCTTGAACGCTGAGCATGTCGCCGAGGCGTTGACGGCATCTTATGAGTTGGCAGTGCGGCTGGCACCGCATGCTCCGGCCCCGCTGAAAGTGCTCAATCTGGGTGGAGGGCTGGGGGTGGCCTATTTCCCGGGCGAGCGACATCTGGACCTGGCTCCGATTTCAAGCGCCATGGCGCAGATCGTGGAGCGCGCCAGAACGGACTTTCCGGGAGCGGAGGTGGTTCTTGAACTTGGGCGCTATCTGGTGGCAGAGGCCGGATTGTTTGTCACCCGCGTGGTGGACCGCAAGCAATCGCGCGGTCAGATCTTCCTGGTGACAGATGGCGGATTGAATCACTTTCTGGCGGCTTCAGGCAACTTCGGCCAAGTGGTGCGCAAGAACTACCCGGTGACCACCTGTGCGGCGCGGGTCGATGCGACCGACTCCGAGCCGCAGGTCTGGCAGCGCGAACTGGAGCAGGTGACGGTGGTGGGCCCGCTGTGCACTCCGCTCGATATCCTGGCGGACCGGATGTGGCTGCCCAAAGCGGATGTTGGCGACTGGGTGGTGGTGTTTCAGGCCGGTGCCTATGGCTTGACAGCCAGTCCGCAGCAGTTTTTATCCCGTTTACATTGTATTGAAATATTTAAATAGATTATTATTTTTTACTTTATTGGTGTATATTAGATAGCAAAAAATTAAAGATACAATACGGGAAAAGATAGCAATTTACATATAAAAATCAAATATATCAAAAAAATTGTAGACAGATGCCCCTTGGGCGTGGGCGTCTTGTTTGCTGTCGCGGGCTTGGGTTTGTCCTTGCTCCATCCTGTGCAGCCCCTGGGGGTGGCTGGTGCGTGGCTGCTTGCCTTGATCGGGTGCGTGCTGTGGCCCAGGTCATGGCTCTATCTGGTGCCGGCATTGCTACCGGTGCTGTGTTTCTCCCCATGGACGGGTTGGACGCTGTTCAGCGAGTTTGACTTGCTGCTCTGTGCGGTGTGCGCTGCCGGGTGGTGGCGGGTTGGCCGGGCCGAGGGTGGAGGCTTTGTCCGCGATCCGGCATGGGCAGATTTCTGGGTGGGTGCCTTTGTGCTCACTTCCGTCATCAGCCTGCTGCGCGGGCAGGTGCTCTCGGGTGCTTGGCTGCCCGGGGACCCATGGAGTCTGCCGGGTCTGCGAGCCCTTTTGTTCTCAGATGGTGAAAGCGCCGCCAATGGCTGGCGCAACGCCAAATCTGCACTCTGGCTGGCCGCCATTTGGCCGTTGTGGCGCATCGAATCGGCCCAACCCGCGCGCAGAAATGCCGCTTTACAAGCCCTGGCTCAGGGCATGGTGGCCGGGATGGTGCTGCTGTGTGTCGTTGTGGTGTGGGAGCGCTTGGCCTTCAGTGGCCTGTGGGACAGGTCGTCGGGGTACCGTGTGATGGGCTGGTTCTGGGAAATGCACACCGGAGGGGCGGCCATCGACATGTACCTGGCCTTGGCGACACCCTTTGTGACCTGGCACTTTGCGCAGTCCTGGTTCACGCCCGAAGCTGACACGCCATTCCTCAAACGCATGGAGTCATTGGCCTGGCTGGTGCTCACGGTGTATGCCGTGCTGGCGACATTCTCTCGTTCTGCCTATGTGGCAGTGATCCTGCCCAATCTGGTGCTGTTGGCCTGTCTACACCAGCACCGCACTGATCACCTTCGATCGAGGTGGTTGGGCAGCTCGATGGGGATACTGGTGGTGCTATTGGCTGGGGCGGTTTGGGGTGGCGGCTTCTTGCAGACCCGCATGGAGCGATCGATCGTGGATCTCCATTTCAGGGTGGCGCATTGGCATCATGCCTTGAGCATCCTACGGACCTGGCACGACGTGGTATTGGGAACCGGCCTGGGCAGGGTGCCGACCTTGTATGCCCAGCGATCTGGCAATCCAGGTGGCGCTACCGATGTGGGGGGGAGGCATCCGGGCAGTGGCTGGTCCGGTCGGGCGCGGTGGGCGGTCTCTGCGGGCGATGTTTTACCTGGTACTTGGCTTGTGCTCTCGGGTCCCGACCGAGATCCCAACACCCGAGGGCTTTGGGCGTTGCAACAGCGCATGGGTGGTTTTGAGCCTAGCGCCTACCAGGTTCGCCTGCGGGCTCGAGCAGACCAGGCCACCGATGTGGGGGTCAAAGTCTGCGAACAGCATGTGGTGTATGCGTTCCGGTGCATGGGCCATGTGTTCCGGGTGCGGAGCGTCGGCTTTGGGGGCGGCGCCGGTTGGCAAGACTTTCAGGCGGTGATGCAGCCCATGGACAGTCAGCCTGATGAAGCCGGCCATCTGTTGGGTCGGCGCCCGGCTGTTTTTTCCATCGCAGTTCTGACGGTCGGTGCACAAGCGGAGATTTCCGACATCCAGGTGGTGGATCCCGAAGGGGATTCCCGGTTGCGCAACGGGGACTTCGCCCGAGCCTCCGAGCATTGGTTCGCTGGGGCGGCCAGCTACTACCTGCCGTGGCACGTGGACAATTTGTATCTGGAACTGCTTCTGGAGCGCGGCGTGGTCGGGCTGGCCTTGCTGTTGGTGGCCTGTGTCTGGCTCGGGCAGCGATTGAGCGACCGGCGACGTTTCCAGGCATCTTCAATCGCTGATCAAGGCTTGGATGGGGTACTTTGCGTCAGCGTAGCGTCCGCCCTGCTTTTGGGGCTGGTCGGCAGCTTGATGGACGTTCCCCGCGTAAGCGTACTGTTTCTGTTGTTGCTTGCGGTGGCGCTGCAGTGTCAACACAAGTTGGTGAAGAACGACGGAAACGCTTGATTTGACTATGGAAATTCAAAAAATCAGGGCCAAGGCAGCAGCTGCCCGTGTACCATCGCCCATTGCTGTTTTGGCAACGTCGGTTGCCTTTTGTCTCAAGGCTTAGCGCGTGATCAAGCTCTTCAATCATTACCTGAATGAACGGACCTTGCTGGAGGTGTTCACAGACTTGGGACTCGTCGTCGCCGTTTCCATCGGGGCAATAGCCTGGCAAACCCAGGATTTTGTTGTGGTGGCCCCCACCGCTGTCACCAGCTCCTTCCTGTTGGGCATCGGGATGCTGGGCATCCACTCCGGACTTGGTTTTTACCAGCGGGTGCACTCGCGGTCCGTGGCGCAATCCCGTGCTCGCGGGGCGCTAGCCTTTTTGATGATTGTGACTCTGGCAGCGGGCATTTTTGGCATCTTCCGCATGGGAATAGAGGACCGGCGGGCATTTGCATGGGTGCTGTCGGCTGGCCTGCTGCTGGTAATTGCCCACCGCGTCTGGGGGGCCCATTCGGGCAAGCACACCATGGCGCGCACACGCGTGCTGGTGTTTGGCACCGGACAGCGTGCCAAACTGGTGGGCCGCTCACTGAAAAAGGCGGACCCCAGCGTTGACTTGGTTGGGTACTTTGCGGGTCCCAATGAAATGGTCACCGAGGTGTCGGCCTGGGGCATCCTTACGCCGGACAAATCCCTCACAGACATCGTCATTGACGAGCAGGTGGATGAAATCGTTGTGGCGCTGGCTGAACGGCGGGGTGGCAGCATGCCGCTGCGCGAGTTGCTGGACTGCAAACTGCTTGGTGTGCGCGTGGTGGACGTCGCCACCCATTTTGAGAAAACCCTGGGCCAGATTCGTCTCGACTCGGTCAATGCCGGTTGGCTGATCTTTGGTGAAGGTTTCAATCAGGGCATGGCCCGTACTCTGGTCAAGCGGGTATTTGACATTGCCTGTGCGCTGATATTGTTGGCGGTGTCAGCTCCGGTGATGCTGTTGGCCGGCATCCTCATCGTGCTGGAAAGCGGGGGGCCGATCCTATATCTGCAGGAACGGGTCGGTCAACATGGCAGGGTGTTCAACGTGGTCAAATTCCGCAGCATGCGGGTGGACGCCGAAAAGGATGGCAAGCCGCGCTGGGCATCTGCGCAAGACGACCGAGTGACTCGCATTGGTCGACTCATTCGCAAGCTGCGGATCGATGAGCTTCCTCAGCTGTTCACTGTGCTCAAAGGGGACATGAGCCTGGTGGGCCCGCGTCCTGAACGCCCCTTTTTTGTGGATCAACTGACGCAAGAGATCCCCTATTACGCGGTTCGCCTCAGTGTCAAACCTGGGTTGACGGGTTGGGCCCAGGTTCGCTATCACTATGGTGCCACGATGGAAGACTCAGCTGAAAAGCTGCAATACGATCTGTATTACGTCAAGAACCACACTTGGTTTCTGGATCTGGTTGTTCTGTTCGAGACCGTTGGTGTTGTGTTGACTGGCAAGGGCGCCCACTAGGACGTCGGCTGGAGCCCTCAGTATGCACAGCAGCGGATACGCGCTGATCACGTGGAGCTTCGGCTTGGCGGTGGTGGCCTATTTTGCGTTCGGTGTCCGGCTGCTTCAGCTGGACTATCTCAAGCGTCCGCGAGAGACAGTGCGTACGGCTCTCGTTCTGGCAGTCGTTTTCACGGTTGCCTGGGCGGCCGCATTCCTGGCGGGGCAGTGGGCTGCAAACCTCAGCCTGCTCGTTGTGAGCGATGCATTTGACTTGGCTCGGTATGCCTGTTGGACTTTGTTCTTGCTCGGCCTGCTGAATGCCCAGCAAGGCGGCCAAGCCAGCAAAAGCATGGCGTGGCTGTCCCGTTGGGGGGCCGTGCTGCTGGGTGTTGCGCTGCTGTCTCGTCTGATGCTGCTGACCAATACCCACTGGTTGGGTGACCCGCGCCGCTGGGTGTTGTGGGCTGCGGTGGCTATCCCGGTGCTGACCCTGGTGCTCGTCGAGCAGCTCTTTCGCAATGTCACACAGGACTCCCGCTGGAACGTCAAACCCATCTGCCTTGGAATGGCGGGGTTCGCATTGTTTGATCTGTACATGTACTCCCAGGCGCTGTTGTTTTCGCGCCTGGACAGTGACGCACGGGACATCCGAGGCGCGGTGCATGCCCTGATGCTCCCATTGCTGTGGCTTGCCAGTTCCAGACGATCCAACTGGCTGCAGAAAATCCAGATATCGCGGCAACTGGCCTTTCATTCGGCCACGTTGCTGATTGCTGGAGCCTATCTTCTTTTTGTCTCGGCGATCGGCTACTACGTTCGCTATTTCGGCGGCGAGTGGGGTCGTGCCCTGCAGTTGGGGTTGGTCTTTGTCGGGCTGTTGACGCTGGCGATCCTGGTCCTTTCAGGTGGCATGCGGGCGCGACTGCGTGTGTTTCTGGGCAAGCACTTCTTTCGCTACCGATACGACTATCGTGAAGAGTGGTTGCGCTTCACCCGGACCTTGTCGATGCAGAACTCTCCGCAAGAGATGGGTCAACAGATCGTCCGTGGCTTGGCGGAATTGCTTGAAAGCCCGGGCGGTGGACTATGGATGCGCAACCGTGAGCAGCAGCATTTTTCACAGATCTCTTCTTGGAACCTGCGTCCCACCGATGCGATAGAGCCTATTGACTCGGCACTCAGCCACTTTCTGGTGTCCAGCGGCTGGGTGGTCAATCTGGAGGAGTTCCGTTCGTTCCCCCGACGCTACGGAGATTTGGCGTTGCCGATCTGGCTCAGAGAGATGTCAGGGGCGTGGCTGATCGTGCCTTTGATCGTCTCAGATGATCTGGTCGGCTTTGTGGTCCTTGCGCGTGCGCGCACGCGAATCGAAGTGAACTGGGAGGTCAACGATTTGCTGAAGACCGCTGGCCGACAGGCTGCGAGCTTTTTGGCCCAAATGCAGGCCACAGAGGCCCTGTTGGAGGCTCGCAAGTTCGATGCGTTCAATCGCATGTCGGCGTTCGTGGTGCACGACCTCAAAAACATCGTGACACAGCTGTCGCTGATGATGAAGAACGCGCAGCGGCACGCCCACAACCCGGAGTTCCAGAGGGACATGCTCCTGACCGTGGAAAACTCCCTGGATCGTATGCGGCAAATGATGATGCAATTGCGCGAAGGTGCCACGCCAACGGGCAGTGTGGCCGGTGTTGATCTGGTGCAGATGATCCGGAAAATCGAAGTTGACGTGAAGGCAAGAGGCAGGAGTCTGCAGGTCGATGTGCTGGACACCGTAGGTGCGCGTGGTCATGCCGAACGCCTGCATCGCGTGTTGGGTCATGTTGTGCAAAACGCTCTCGATGCGACGCCTGGCTCGGGTATGGTCAGCGTCTCACTAGCGCGTGAGGGGAGTCAAGCCAAAGTCGAAGTGCGTGACACCGGTCACGGCATGACCCCGGAATTCTTGCGGGAGCGCCTGTTCAAGCCGTTCGAGTCCACAAAGCAGTCTGGCATGGGCATTGGTGCCTATGAAAGCTTTCAATACATTCAAGAACTGGGTGGCAAAATTGATGTGGAAAGTGAAGTGGGACGGGGGACCTGCGTGACCATCCGACTTCCCTTGTTTGAGATCCATATAGATTCTGATCTGCATGCCCTGGAAAATCCATGAGTTCTGAAAAAAGTCGCTGTCTGCTGATTGTTGAGGACGACCCGGCGTTGCAAAAGCAAATCAAGTGGTCGTTGGATCAGTTTGAAGCAGTGACTGCAGATGACCGGGAGTCTGCCCTGGTGCAGCTGAGGCGCCATCACCCCGCGGTCGTGACCATGGATTTGGGCTTGCCGCCCGACGCAGACTCTGTGACTGAGGGGTTCCAGTTGCTCGGGCAGATCCTGGCTGCCAAGCCAGACACCAAAGTCATTGTCCTGACCGGGCAGAACGGGCAGGCCAATGCAGTACGGGCTGTTGGCATGGGTGCCTACGACTTCCTTGCCAAGCCCTTTGAGCCCGAAATACTGGCGCTCACCGTCGAGCGAGCGTTTCGGTTGCATGAGCTACAGGCGGAAAACCGCCGCTTGAAGGAGACCCAGCAGGTGGACGCTCTGGCGGGGCTCATCACCCGCGATCCCGACATGCTCAAAGTCTGCCGCACCATTGAGAAGGTGGCGAGCAGCACAGCAACGGTCATGCTTCTTGGAGAGAGTGGTACAGGCAAGGAGTTGCTCGCGCGAGGGCTTCACCAGGCGTCACAGCGAAAAGGCGAAAAATTTCTGGCCATCAACTGTGCAGCCATTCCTGAGAACCTGATCGAAAGTGAGCTGTTCGGGTATGAGAAAGGCGCGTTCACCGGCGCCGCAAAAACCACCATCGGCAAGATTGAAACCGCGCATGGCGGCACGCTCATGCTCGACGAGATCGGTGACCTGCCTTTTGCCCTGCAAGCTAAATTGCTTCGATTCCTGCAGGAGCGGGTGATCGAACGCGTGGGTGGGCGCCAGGAAATCGCTGTGGATGTGCGCATTGTGTGTGCCACCCACCAGGATCTGCTGGGGTTGTGCAAAGGCGGCGGATTTCGGGAAGACTTGTACTACCGGTTGGCTGAAATCGTCGTCAATATTCCCCCCCTACGTGCAAGGGTGGGTGATGCTGCGATGTTGGCGCACAGCTTTGTACGTCGCTTTTCCCAAGAGCAGAACCGCGGCTTCATGTCTTTGGCCGAGGATGCCGTCCGAGGCATTGAATCCCATCCCTGGCCAGGCAACATCAGGGAACTGGAGAACTGCGTCCGCAGAGCGGTCATCATGGCCGAAGCCAGTCAGATCACCGCCGCCGAGCTTGGGCTGAACGACGCCGTTGCATCTGAGCCGGAGGCGGTACTCGATCTGCGTACCGTGCGTGATGCGGCGGAAAAAGGCGCCATCATTGCCGCTTTGGGGCGGGTCAATGGCAATGTGGTCAAGGCAGCCGAGTTGTTGGGTGTGAGCCGGCCCACCTTGTACGACCTGATGCACAGGCTGGGGCTGAAGTAGGCCTGTCTCGGATTAAAAGAGGGATTCCCAACATGAATACATTCAAGCGTCTGGCAGTTTCCGCCATCGTCGCCGCCATGCTGGCGGCATGTGGGGGTAGCGCGGAAAAGTCACTGGCCTCGGCGCGTGAGCATCTGGCCAAACAGGACCACAAAGCAGCCATCATCGAGGTCAAGAATGCTCTGCAACAGAAGCCAGATTCTGCAGAAGCTCGGGTCTTGCTGGCCACAGCCCTGCTTGAAACCGGCGATGCTGTCAATGCAGAGCTGGAGCTGCGCAAAGCCCTGGATTTGAAAACCTCGCCCGAATTGGTGGTGCCCAAACTTGCATCTGCCATGGCTGCCACCCGGCAGTTCAAAAAGATGGCGGAAGAATTCGGTGCCACCCGACTGAATGATCCCAAGGCCCACGCCGAATTGCAGGTCAATTTGGCGGGAGCCCAGGCCGCGTTGGGCAAGGCCGATCTGGTGCAAAAGCACTTGGCGGCCGCACTCGAAGTCGACCCGGGCTATGAACCTGCATTGATTGTTCAGGCACGGCAGGTTGCCGGCAACAAGGATTTCGACGGGGCCTTGGCAATGGTTGACAAGATCATTGCCAAAAATCCCAAGAGCGGCGAGGGTTGGCGACTCAAGGCGGACATCCAGAACCACATCAAGCGCAGTCCAGATGAGGCTGCCCAGTCGTATCGCAAAGCCTTGGAGGCTAAGCCAGACCTTGTGGCAGCTCACACCAGTCTGGTAACACTGTTGTTGGCGCAAGGAAAGCTTGACGATGCCGCTGCCCAGTTGGGGGCGTTCCGCAAAGTGGCGCCCAACAGTTTGCCGGCGCGGTACCTGCAGGCCCAGCTCGCTTATCAGAAAAGGGATTTCAAGGCTGCGCGTGAGCAGGCTCAAGTGCTGCTGCGGGTTGCGTCTGCG
>JBDKJB010000009.1:0-13209 GCA_039796835.1 Pseudomonadota bacterium
TTGACGGTGGCGATGACGATCTTGCCCTTGGTCCGCACGTCACGGCCGGCGGCCTCGTCGCGGCGCTTTTCCTCTTCGATGTACGGAATCAGGTGGGCCACGGCCTGCTTCATCACGCGGGCGCTTTTCACCACCTGGGGCAGGAACATCTTGCCCTGGCCGAACAGGTCACCCACCACGCTCATGCCGGCCATCAGCGGGCCCTCGATCACGTGCAATGGGCGGCCACCATTCAGCAGCAGCTTCTGGTAGGCCTCTTCGGTGTCGGCAACGATGAAATCGGTGATGCCGTGCACCATGGCATGGGCCAGGCGCTGCTCCACCGCCACGGGTGATTCAGCGCTGCCGCGCCAGTCGTTCTTCTTGCTGTCGTCCTTGGCCTGCCCCTTGACCTGGTTGGCAAATTCGACCAGGCGCTCGCCCGCGTCAGGTCTGCGGTTCAGCACCACGTCCTCGACATGCTCGCGCAACGCGGGCTCGACATCGTCGTACACCCCCACCATGCCGGCGTTGACGATGCCCATGTCCATCCCGGCCTGGATGGCGTGGTACAGGAAGACGGTGTGGATCGCCTCACGCACCGGATCGTTGCCGCGGAAGCTGAAGCTCACGTTGCTCACGCCGCCAGACACCTTGGCGCCCGGCAGGTTGTGCTTGATCCAGCGCGTGGCTTCGATGAAATCGACCGCGTAGTTGTTGTGCTCCTCGATGCCGGTGGCCACGGCAAAGATGTTGGGGTCGAAGATGATGTCTTCGGGCGGGAAGCCCACCACGTCGACCAGGATGCGGTAAGCGCGCTCGCAGATTTCCGTCTTGCGCGCGAAGGTGTCGGCCTGGCCCTGCTCGTCAAAGGCCATCACCACTGCGGCGGCACCGTAACGGCGGCACAGGCGCGCCTGCTCGATGAACTTGGCTTCGCCCTCTTTCATGCTGATGGAGTTGACGATGGCCTTGCCCTGGATGCAGCGCAGACCGGCCTCGATCACCTCCCATTTGGAGCTGTCCACCATGATGGGCACGCGGGAGATGTCGGGCTCCGACGCGATCAGGTTCAGGAAGCGCACCATGGCCGCCTTGCTGTCGAGCATGGCCTCGTCCATGTTGATGTCGATCACCTGGGCGCCGTTCTCGACCTGCTGGCGCGCCACCGACAGCGCCTGGTCGTAGTCGCCCGCCAGCACCATGCGGGCAAAGGCCTTGGAGCCGGTGACATTGGTGCGTTCGCCAATGTTGACGAACAGGCTCTCCGCGCCGATCAGCAAGGGCTCCAACCCGGCCAGGGCCATGGGCGCTGTGGCGACAGAGGAGAGGGAATCTGCGGTCATGGGCTCACCTGCGGGGTCAGGTGAGCGCCGTTGTGAAAACACGTGTCCCAAGCCTGGCGTCCCACCAGAAAAAGTGGGACGCTGCAACGCTCCTTGGGTGGGATGATTTTAGCAGCGCTGCCGGCGGCGAAGGTTCAGATGTAGCCCAGATGACCCCAGTAGCCTGCACGCGCAGCGCGGGAGCGGACCGGGGTGAGGTAGGTGTCGATGCGGGCGCGCGCATCGGCGGCTTCTGCGGGGCTCACCTCGGCTTCATGGCGCAGGATGGCGGCACGCAACTCGGCCATGATCCGGGGGTCGGCTTCTGCGGCGGCCAGGTAGGCGGCCTCGCGGTGCGCCTGCGTCCGACGGGCCTGGTGGCGGCGTACGGCACTGGCATAGTCGGCCACATAGGCCTTGACGACGGGACCAAGGAAGACCAGGGTCAAAAAGCCCAGCGCCCACAGGAAGGCCCAGGCGGCGACGAGGTGCCCGTCTGCCCAGGTGTCAATCATTTGGTCTGCCACGGCCAGCACGCCAGCCACCATGGCCGACACCAGCAAGGCTGCCAGACCGCGCGCGCTGCCGGCCCAGGCGCCATAGCCCTGGAGTTTGGCGGCGACCGCCTCGGCGCGTGTGACGCCGGGGTGTTCAGCGGGGAAATGAGGGTGGGCAAACGAAGCGGTGGTCATGATGGGTTCCTTTCAATGTCCCTGCAGCTTGTGGCGGCGGGGTGAGAGAAGTTTAGGGTTTACACTTATGTGATTCAACTTTATATTCATGATGCTTATCATTCATGTAGTGAATGAATAGTGCCGATGCCCAGTTTTCGCAACCTCGACCTGAACCTGCTGCGCGTGTTTGATGAAATCATGCTAGAGCAGAATCTGACGCGTGCCGCCGATAAGCTGGCACTCACTCAACCGGCCGTCAGCAACGCCCTGAAGCGCCTGCGCGACGTGCTGGGAGACCCGCTCCTGCAGCGGCGCGGGCAGCGGCTGGTGCCCACGGAGCGTGCCAATCTGTTGTGGCCGACCGTGCGCGACGCTCTGCATCAGCTGGAGCAAAGCCTGGGGTCGCAGCGGTTTGATCCGGCCACGTCGCGTCAGAGCTTTGTGCTGACGATGGCCGATGCGACCGCGGCCGAGCTGGTGCCGCGCCTGGTGAACGTGCTGGAGCAGCAGGCCCCGGGTCTGCAGATTCGCGTGGTGCCGCTCAGCACCCGCGATCCGCGCCGCCTGCTGCAGGATGGTGGAGCCGACATGGCGCTGGGTTTTTTTCCGCGCATGCTGGCCGACCTGGCAGCGCAGAGCGCTGAATCGCAGGTGGGGGCCTTTGGCCACCAGCGCCTGTACGACGGCGGTTATGTGTGCGTGATGCGGCGCGGCCACCCGCTGGCGCAGGGGGACCTGACGCTGGACGCCTATTGCGAGGCCCGGCACCTGCTGGTGAGTTTTTCGGGCAAGCCCTTTGGCATCATCGATGAGGCCTTGGCCTCGCTGGCGCGCAAGCGGCAGGTGGCGCTGACGGTCAACCAGTTCTTCACGGCGGGGCGCGTGGTGGCGAACTCCAACCTGCTCACCGTGCTGCCGCGCCACTTTGTGGGGGTGACGGGTTTTGCAGAGCACCTGGTGCAGCGTCCGTTGCCCTTTGACACGCCTGTCGTCCATGTGGACGCGGTCTGGCACCACCACCGTGGCACCGATGTCGCGCACACCTGGCTGCGCGCCCGCCTGCACGAGGTGGCCCAGGCGGTTTTCAACGGGCAGGCCCCCCCATGAACATCCAGCTGCTGTCAGACCTGCACCTCGAGGTCGCCCCGGGCTTTGTGCCCCGGCCCGCGCCGGGCGCTGACGTGCTGGTGCTGGCGGGGGACGTGGGCGCCCATACGCCGCGTTCGCGTCTCGGGGCCGACCCGGCGCGGGGCGACTTTGGCCTGTCCCGCTTTTCACCACGCCTGGGCTGGCCCACGCCGGTGCTCTATGTGCCCGGTAACCACGAATACGACGGCCAGCCTTTCGAGGCCGTGCACGCCCGTCTGCAGGCGCTGTGTGCGGAGCTGGGCATCGTCTGGCTCGAAGGACAGGTGTGGCAGGCGCCCGGAACCTCGGTGCGCTTCATCGGCAGCACCCTGTGGGCGGACTTCGACGCCCTGGGCCGGCAGCCCGAGGCGCGGCGTAAGGCCCACAGCGCGGCCAACTGGTACCTGCAGACCACCGGCAGCACGATCGGCGGCGTGCCCCTGCTGGCCGAGCAGGTGCGCACGCTGGCCCTGCAGTCTCAGGATTGGCTGCGCCACGCCCTGACCGCCCCACAGCCCGACGGCACGCCATTCACCGGGCAGACGGTCGTGGTGACCCACTTTGCGCCCAGCACCCGCAGTGCAGACCCCCGTTATGGCCTGACCCCGGGCACGGCCGGGTTCTGCAACGCGCTGGACGATCTGCTGCCCCATGCCGACCTGTGGCTGCACGGCCACCTGCATTGCAAGAGCGACTACCGTGCGGGCCGCTGCCGTGTGGTGGCCAATCCGCTCGGGTATGCCAACAAAGGCGAACAGGCGGCGTTTGACGGCCAGCTGGTCCTGCGCGTCTGACGCCGGTTGCGGATTTGCAGTAACGTCGCGGCATGACCTCCACCACCCCAGCCACCGCTCCAGCCGACACGCCCGCCGCACTCACCATCGACATCGTCAGCGACGTGGTCTGCCCCTGGTGCTTCATCGGCAAACGCAAGCTCGAAGCCGCATTGGAAAGCCCGGACATGGCCGGGCTGCCCCCGGTTCAGATCCGCTGGCACCCGTTTCAGCTGAACCCCGATCTGCCCGCTGAAGGCGTGCCCCGCAAGGCCTATCTGGAGCAGAAGTTCGGTGGGCCGGAGCGCGCCCAGCAGATCTACGCGCGCGTGGGCGCGGCCGCGAACGCGGTGGGCCTGCAGCTCAACTTCGAGGGCATCACCCAGCAGGCCAACACCCTGCTGGCGCATGCGCTCATCGCCTTTGCGCAGGCCCATCCGCAGAACGACGCGGCCAACACCCTGGGCAACGCCGTCAAGGAGCGCATCCTGCAGGCCAATTTCATCGAAGGGCGCTTTGTGGGCAGCATCGACGTGCTGGTGGACATCGCCACCGCGGTCGGCCTGGATGCCGACGAGGCGCGCAGTTTCCTGAGCGACCCCGGCGTGCGCGCTGACGTGGAGCAGGCCGACGCGCAGGCGCGGCAGATGGGGGTCAGCGGCGTGCCCTTTTTCATCTTCAACAACAAGGTGGCGGTGTCAGGGGCCCAGGACCCGGCCACATTGATCGGCGCGATGAAGCAGTCCTTGCAATAAGTCAAAGATTAAATTTATATTTGATTTTTCAGGAGATATTCCGACATTTCATCGGAATAGGACGATACATGATCAATATCAAATACGATGATCATTTCATCGTAAAAATGCGTCGTATCCTGTTTTAACGATCAACGCGCATACCACGCCGATGAAGGCCACGCGCACAAAGCCGGCGCCGTGCTTCAGGGCCAGGCGGGTGCCGACCAGGCTGCCCAGCACGTTGGCCACGGCAATCCAAAGCACGGCATGCCACCACACATGCCCCTTGGCAGCCAGCAGCGCCAAGGCCGCCACATTGCTGCCCAGGTTGATGACTTTGGTGGCGGCGGTGGCGTGCAGGAAGTCATACCCCAGCAGGCGAACCAGCAGGAACACCAGAAAGCTGCCTGCACCGGGGCCAAAAAAACCGTCGTAAAAGCCCACACCGCCCCCGATCAGCATGGCCAGCGCCCGCTGCCGGGGCTCGGTGTGGCGGGGCGTGTGGGTGTGGCCCAGGTCTTTTTTGGCCAGGGTGTAGACCAGCAGCAACACCAGCACCGCAGGCAAGAGCTGACGCAGCAGGCGCGGATCGGCCAGCGTGACTGCATAGGCGCCCAGCCAACCTCCCACCAGAGCGGTCAACACGGCGGGCCACAGCATCGGCCAGGGCAGGTTCACGCGGCGGCTGTAGTGCCAGGCCGCCAGGGCCGTGCCCCAGCAGGACGCGCTTTTGTTCATGCCCAGCAGCGTGGCCGGGGGCGCGCCGGGAAAGGCGGCAAACAGGGCAGGCACCAGGATCAACCCCCCGCCACCCACGATCGAATCGACCAACCCTGCAAAAAACGACGCGACGACGACCAGTGTCTGTGGGGAGAGGACATCCATGGCGGCATTGTCAGTCCATGAAAAAAGCGCCGGGGTCACCGGCGCTTTCTTTTCTGGATACTGTCTCCTCGGTTCCCGGCGTTGGGGCTTGTGGCCTGACCGCGCGTCGAGTGGGTGGGACTGTAGTGGGTCTCAACCATGTACGAACTAGGGAGTTTCCTTGTCCGGAGATTCCACTATCCAGGCGGCAGCCTTTTCGGCCATCATCAGCGTCGGCGAGTTGGTGTTGCCGCTCGTGATCGACGGCATCGCACCGGCATCCACCACGCGCAGCCCCCCGATCCGACCGCCTCGGCCATCCCGCACCCGCATGCGGCTGTCCAGCACGGCCATCGGGTCGTCGTTTCGACCCATCTTGGTGGTACCCACGGGGTGAAAGATGGTGGTGGCGATGTCACCGGCCAGGCGGGCCAGCTCGCCATCGCTCTGGAACTGCACGCCGGGCTTCCATTCCTCGGGTTGGTACTTGGCCAACGCCGGTTGGGCGACGATGCGGCGCGTGACGCGCAGGCTGTCGGCCGCCACCTGGCGGTCTTCATCGGTGCTGAGGTAATTGGGGGCGATCTCGGGCTTGACCTCAAAGTGCGGGCTACTGATGCGCACGGTGCCCCGGCTGCTTGGATTCAGATTGCACACGCTGGCCGTGAAGGCCGGGAAAGTGTGCAAGGGCTCGCCAAAGGCATCCAGGCTCAGAGGCTGCACGTGGAATTCAAGGTTGGGGTGGGCCTGCCGGGAATCGCTTTTGGTGAAGGCACCCAGCTGGCTGGGCGCCATGCTCATGGGCCCGCTGCGCTTGAAGGCGTACTCCAGGCCGATCTTCAGCTTGCCCCAGGAGGTGCTGGCCAGGGTGTTGAGCGTCTGCACGCCCTGGACTTTGAAGACCGCCCGGATCTGCAGGTGGTCACTGAGGTTGGCGCCCACGCCCGGCAGGTCGGCCCGCACCGGAATGCCATGCCGCTGCAACAGATCACCTGGCCCAATACCTGACAGCTGCAGCAATTGCGGCGACCCGATGGCGCCCGCGCAAAGCAGGACACTGCGCGCCGCATGCACTTGGGCGCGCACAAGGCCGGCCGCCGCGCTGCGGCCGCGGGCCAGCTCGACACCGGTGCAACGCAGCGGCGAACCGCTGCCGTCCGCCAAACCCCCATCAAACAGCAGGCGTGTGGCCTGCGCGTGCGTCCAGACCGTCAGGTTGGGCCGGTGCCGCGCCTCGTCCAGAAACGCCCGCGTTGTGTTCCAGCGCCAGCCCCGCCGCTGGTTCACTTCGAAGTAGCCCACGCCTTCGTTGTTGCCGCTGTTGAAGTCATCGGTGGCCGCAATTCCGGCCTGCTGCGCGGCCTGGGCAAAGGCGTCCAGCACCTCCCACCTCAGGCGCTGCTGTTCAATGCGCCATTCGCCCGTGCTGCCCGCGGTGAAGTTGCCGTGCACAGCCTTGAAGGCCTCGCTGGCGCGGGTGGCGTCATCCAGTCGCCAGTGGTCTTCATGGCGCATGAAAGCGGGCAGCACCTGGTGCCAGGCCCAGGTATCGTCGCCTGTCTGCTGCGCCCAGCGGTCGTAGTCGCGCGCCTGCCCGCGCATGTAGATCATGCCGTTGATGCTGCTGCAGCCACCCAGCACGCGCCCGCGCGGGTAGCGCAGGCTGCGGCCATTCAGGCCGGCGGCCGGTGCAGTCTGATACAGCCAGTCGGTGCGCGGGTTGCCAATGCAATACAGATAGCCCACCGGAATCCGCACCCAATGGTAGGCGTCGCTGCCACCTGCTTCGAGCAGCAGCACGCGACAGTTTCGGTCCTCGGTCAGCCGCTTGGCCAGCAGGCAACCCGCCGTGCCGGCGCCGATGATGATGTGGTCGAAGGTGGAGTCGCTCACTTGGCGACCGGCATCGCAAACTCGGCGCCTTTGCCGATGCTCTCTGGCCAGCGCTGCATGACGCTTTTCTGCTTGGTGTAGAAACGCACGCCTTCTTCGCCGTAGGCATGCATGTCACCGAACAGGCTGCGCTTCCAGCCACCGAAGCCATGCCAGGCCATCGGCACGGGGATGGGCACGTTCACGCCGACCATGCCGATCTGCACGCGGCGGCTGAATTCGCGCGCCACATTGCCATCGCGCGTGAAGATGCTGCAGCCGTTGCCAAACTCATGGTCGTTGATGAGCTGCAGGGCCTCGGCGAAGTCCTTCACGCGCACGCAGGCCAGCACCGGGCCGAAGATTTCTTCCTTGTAGATGCGCATGTGTGGTGTGACGTGGTCGAACAGCGTGCCGCCCATCCAGAAGCCGGCGCCGCAATCCCTGCCCGCGGTTGAGCCCTGGAAGCCACGGCCGTCCACCAGCAGCTGCGCGCCCTCGTTGGCCCCGAGTTCGATGTAGCCGCTGATGCGCCCGTGCGCCGCGCGTGTGCAGATCGGGCCCATTTCGGCCGCCAGGTTCATCCCGTCGAGCACCTTGAGCGCTTGGGCGCGCTCCACCAGCTTGGGCATGATGCGGTCGGCCGCATCGCCCACCAGCACCGCCACGCTAATGGCCATGCAGCGCTCACCGGCCGAGCCATAGGCGCTGCCAATGAGTGCGTCCACTGACTGGTCGAGATCCGCGTCGGGCATCACCACCATGTGGTTCTTGGCACCGCCCAAAGCCTGCACGCGCTTGCCGTGCAGGGCCCCGGCCTGGTAGATCGCATGGGCCACCGGCGTGCTGCCGACAAAGCTGACGGCCTTCACATCTGGGTGGGCGATCAGCGCGTCCACGGCCTCCTTGTCGCCCTGCACGACGTTGAACACGCCGTCGGGCAGGCCGGCCTCCTTCAGCAGCTGAGCCTGCAGGAGCGTGGCGCTGGGGTCGATGGGGCTGGGTTTGAGTACAAAGCTGTTGCCGCAGGCGATCGCCACCGGGTACATCCACATCGGCACCATCACCGGAAAGTTGAACGGCGTCACCCCCGCCACCACGCCCAGGGGCTGGCGCATCGTCCAGTTGTCGATGCCGGCCGACACCTGCTCGGTGTAGTCGCCCTTGAGCAACTGTGGGATGCCGCAGGCGAATTCGATGATGTCGATGCCACGCGTGACTTCGCCCTGCGCATCGGTGAAGACCTTGCCGTGCTCGGCGGTGATGGCGCGGGCGAGTTCGTCGCGGTGGGCGTTCACCAGGTCCAGGTACTTGAACATCACCCGCGCACGACGGATCGGCGCCCAGTCCGCCCAGCCCGGGAAAGCGGCTTTGGCCGCAGCGACCGCCGCGCCGACATCCGCCGCGTTGGCCAGGGCCACGCGACCCGTGACGGCCCCGGTGGCGGGGTTGGTCACGTCCTGCGCGCGGGTGGAGGTGCCGGCAGCGATCTGGCCGTGGATGAAATGCTGAATCAGTGGTGCCGTCATGGGGATCCTTGGTGGACGGATGTCATTTTCAGCGAACTGTGGCTACTGCCGCGTCACCTGAGCAACGGTTTGGCTTTGACCGTGCTGCCGCAGGGCGCTCTGGCGGTTGGCTCCGTGTCCCCCTGCGGACGAACCTCCATTTGGAGTAGTTGCCGCTCTGCGCCGCATTCCTCCTTTTACCTGCGCCATCCGCCTGAGTGCCCTGCGGCAGTCGCGGCCTGCAACGAGGGCTGGCTGCTCAAATCGAATCCTCAATAAATGCAGAACATTTCCGAATGGTTATCGAAATAGTTTGCTACTAAAACAATAGTAAATTCGCTTCACAAATCAGCTCGCAAACTGATCGACGGCGCCCCCAAGGTTTGGAAAAATCCGGTTGTCCGGTAATTTCACCGAGTTCCTCCAACATGAGCTACACGCTGGATCTCAGCAACCTTGTGCAGAGTGTCGCCGCGAACATCAGTCACCTAGTGACTCATGGCTTGGCGCAACCGATCTTCGATTTGAAGCATTCCGGCGGGATGCTCCTGTACGTTCTCTTGGCGCTTGCCGTTGGATTTGTCTTTGGTCGCTGGTGCACGGGTCTTGTACGGCATCGCTTTGCCTTTCAGAACCATGGCGAAGCGACGGTGTCCGGCGCCGTGTTGGCAGACTTCAATTCTCCTAAATATCACCTGATGAATCACGTCACCCTTCGGATGCCAGATGGCACGACACAGGTTGATCACATCCTCGTCTCCACGTTTGGCGTCTTTGTCATTGAAACCAAGAACTACAGCGGCTGGATCTTTGCGGATGCGACGCAGGCGAACTGGACTCAAGTCTTTTTCAGTGCCCGGTTCAAATTTCAGAACCCAATTTTCCAGAACTACCGGCACGTCATCGCAGTACGCAATCTTCTGGATTTTTTGCCGGTCAACCTCATCAAATCGGCGGTTGTTTTCACAGGCGATGGACAGTTCAAGACAGAAATTCCTGAGGGAGTGTTTGATGTCTCAGGGTTCATTGCCTACTTGCACAATCAGACCGTCGAAGTCATGTCGCAAAATCGAATGCAGTTTTGCGTGGGTCGGATTGAGACTGCGCGTCTTGCCATCACCGGCCAGACGGACGTTGATCATGTGCAGAGCCTCGAACGGCGGTACGGTCGTGAGACCTAACCTCAGCAGGCAGCCCAGAGCGGATGGCGCAGGTAAAAGGAGGAATGCGGCGCAGAGCGGGAACTATTCCAAATGGAGGTTCGTCCGCAGGGGGCACGAAGCCATCCGCCCTGGGTTGCCTGCCGGGAAGACGGCGAGAGAGCAGCCTACTGCCCCGTCCAGTTCGGCTTGCGCTTCTCCTGAAACGCCTTCTTGCCCTCGGCAGCGTCCTCGGTCAGCGTGAACAGGGCGATTTGGCTTTCGGTGAAGGACATCGACTCCTCAAAGCCCATCGATTCGATCTTCTTCATCGTGTACATGCCGCGCCGCTGTGCCGCAGGGGACTTGTCGAGCAGGCGTGTCAGCAGCCAGGTCAGTCGCTCGTCCACGTTGTCGTCCACGTAGTTGACCAGGCCGTATTCCAGCGCCTGCGCGGCGGTGATGGGCTCCCCAGTGAGGCACATTTCGGCCAGCTTGCGGCGCGGGATGAGGTGCTGCAATACCGACAGCACCTGCGCCGGGAAGACGCCGACCTTGACCTCCGGCAGGCCGAACTGCGCGTGGCTGGCAGCCACGGCCAGGTCGCACATCGACAGCAGGGCAAAGCCACCGGCCATGCAGGCGCCGTTCACGCGGGCGATGAGCGGCACATTGCTCTGCCGCGCCAGACGCAGCAGGTTGGCCATGCGGCCATAGGGTTCGGAGTAATCCTGCACAAAGGTCTTGTCGGTTTGCAGATCTGCCCCGGCACAGAAGGCCTTGGTGCCCGTCCCGGTGATGACGATGGCACGCAGGCTGCGGTCGGTCTGCGCGGCGGTGATCTGTTCGGACATGCCGGCCAGCACGGCCGGACTCATGGCGTTGCGCCGCTCTTCGCGGTTGATCGTCAGCCAGAGCACTTCGCCCTCACGTTCAACCCACAGATCCTGGTGTGACGGCCCGGCGCTGGGGGCGGGATTGCTCATAATGGCTCCTCATGAATGTTCCAGGTATTTTGCTTGAACGCGGCACCGGCCCCGACCGGGCGGTGCTGCTGCAGGGTACCTGGACGGCCACCGGCCTGGCCGGGCCTGGGCACGCCCTGTCGCAAGAGACGCGCGCGCGCCAAATGATGGCAGATGGCGTGCAGCAATGGGACTTGCGCGAGGCGCAGGGCCTGGACCACCTGGGCGCGCAGTTGCTGTGGAATGCCTGGGGGCAGCGTTGGCCGACCCGGCTGGACTGCCATGCAGAACAGCGGGCCCTGCTCGAGCGCGTCGCTCGCTTCACCGTGCTGCGCCAGCCTGTGCCCATGGGCACGCGGCTGGCGGAGTGGTCGCGCCGGGTGTGGGCCAGCTTTCTGCGGCTGGGCCAGACCGTGCTGGTGGTGTGGAGCCACGTTGTCGACCTGGTGGGGCTGATGGGCCAGCTGCTGCTGGATCTGGCCCGGCTGGTTCGGCAACCGCGGCGGGGCCCCTGGCGCGACATTTCGGGCAACCTCTATCGGATTGGCGGCACGGCCATGCCCATCACCGCCCTGGTGGGCTTCCTGATCGGGGTGGTGCTGGCCTACCTGATGTCCCAGCAGCTGCGCCTGTTTGGCGCCGACGCCTTCATCGTCGATGTGTTGGGCATTTCGCTCATCCGTGAACTCGGGCCGGTGCTGGCGGCCATCCTGCTGGCCGGGCGGTCGGGCTCCGCCATCACGGCACAGATTGGCGTGATGCGCGTCACCGAGGAGCTCGACGCCATGAAGGTCATGGGCATCGCGCCCGGGTACCGCTTGGTCATGCCGCGGGCGCTGGCCATGGCTGTGGCCATGCCGCTCATCGCCGTGTGGACCATGCTGGCCGCACTGCTGGGCGGCATGCTGGCGGCCGATCTGGTGCTGGGCGTGTCACCGAGCTATTTCTATGTGGCGCTGCCGGGTGCGGTGCAGGCGTCCAACCTCTGGCTGGCAGTCGGCAAATCGGTCGTGTTTGGCATCATGATCGCCCTGATTGGCTGCCACTATGGCCTGCGCATTCATCCCAATACCGAGAGCCTGGGCCAGGGCACCACGGCGTCGGTGGTCACGTCGATCACCATGGTCATCCTGGTGGATGCTTTGTTTGCGGTGGTGTTCAAGGACGTAGGCATATGAGCACGCCCGAGGCGTCCCCGGACCTGGTGGTGGACATCCAGGGCCTGTGGTCGGTGTTCCGGGCCCAGGCCGTGGACACGGTCATCCACAAAAACCTGAAGCTGCAGGTGCGCCGTGGCGAGATGCTGTCGCTGGTGGGCGGTTCGGGCAGCGGCAAGACCGTGCTGCTGCGCAAGATTCTGGGTCTGGACGCCCCAGCGCGGGGCACGGTGAGTGTTCTGGGCAGACCAGCCAGCGAGATGGGCCGCGAGGGCGCGGCCAGCCGTGTCGGCATGCTCTTTCAGCACGGTGCGCTGTTTTCGGCTTTCAGCGTGCTCGACAACATCGCGTTTGCCCTTCGCGAACTCAAACACCTGCCGGATCACCTGGTCAGAGACGCTGCCCTGGTCAAGCTGCAGATGGTGGGCCTGGACGCCAGCCATGCGCGCAAGAAGCCGTCGGACCTGTCAGGCGGCATGATCAAGCGCGTGGCGCTGGCGCGTGCGCTGGCCATGGACCCGCCCCTGCTGCTGCTGGACGAACCGACCGCAGGGCTGGACCCGGACAGCTCCGACGCTTTCTGTGCGCTGCTGCGCTCCCTGCACCGGGAGCTCGGCCTCACGGTCATCATGGTCACGCATGACCTGGACACCCTGTTCGACATCTCTACCACCGTCGCGGTGCTGGCCGACAAGCAGGTCATCGTGCACGCGCCACCGCGCGAGGTGCTGGCTTTCGGGCACCCCTTCATCGAGCATTTCTTCCATGGCCAGCGGGGCCACCGCGCCATGGCCCAGCTTCAGCCTCCGAGCGGCCAAATGGTGTAAAAACGAGCCATGGAAAACCGAGCCCACGCCCTGGCCGCCGGACTCTTCGTCCTGGTGGCCAGCGCCCTGCTGGTGCTGCTGGCTGTCTGGCTCACGCGGGACACCACCGCCCATCAGGTGTTTGAACTCTCCACCCGGGAGCCCGTCACCGGCTTGCAGGCCCAGGCGGGGGTGCGGTTCCGCGGTGTGGCAGTGGGCAAGGTTGAATCCATCGGCTTTGACACCAAGACCCTGGGCAATGTGCTGATCCGCATCAGCACC
>JBDKJB010000010.1:0-12995 GCA_039796835.1 Pseudomonadota bacterium
AGAAGTCCTGGGTCTGGGGCGCAATAGGCAAGGTGGCGGCCAATCGCCTGTCCGTTGATGCGTTGGGCTACTTTGAAAGAGCACGCGACAAAGATCTGCCGGACGACCACCTGGGCTGGAAGGTGCGCGCAGCCTTGCGCAAAGGCAATTGGCGTGAGGTGCTGTCTGCCACCCAGGCCATGGGGAGCGAATCTGCCGCCGATCCCACCTGGGTGTACTGGCGAGCCCGTGCCATGCAGAAGCTTGCCAAGACGCCCGAACAGCAAACCGAAGCCACACAACTTTTGCAAGGCATCGCTGGCGTCAAAGGCTTCTATGAGCAACTGGCAGCCGAGGAGTTGGGCCAGAAGATCAGCGCACCAGAACGCCCTGCCGCGCTGACCGCTGAAGAGTTGCAGGCCGCGCAAAACAACCCTGCGTTGCAGCGGGCCCTGCACGCGATCCAGATCGGCTTGCGGGCCGAAGGTGTGCGGGAATGGAATTACGCCACCAACCTGCACAGCCGGGGGGGCATGACCGACCGTGAGCTTTTGGCCGCCGCCGATCTGGCCTGTGGCAAGCAGGTGTGGGACCGTTGCATCAACACAAGTGAGCGGACCAAAACTGTGACAGACATGGCACAGCGCTTTCCGATGCCTTTCAAGGAGCAGGTCGTGGCGCGCGCACAAGCCATAGAACTCGACCCGGCTTATGTCTACGGCCTGATTCGGCAGGAGAGCCGTTTCATCATGGATGCGCGATCACATGTGGGCGCCAGTGGCCTGATGCAGGTGATGCCCGCCACCGCGCGGTGGACGGCCCGCCACATCGGGCTGAAGGATTTCAAACCCGCCGACATCACCGACCGGGACACCAACATTGCCATTGGCACAGGCTACCTGAAGCTCGTGCTCGACGACTTCATGGGTTCCATGCCCCTGGCTGCCGCGGCCTACAACGCCGGGCCCGGGCGCCCGCGTGCCTGGCGTGGCCAGGCCGGTGGCCCCACGGTTGAAGCCGCCATCTGGGCCGAAAACATCCCTTTTGCCGAAACACGCGACTACGTGAAAAAGGTGCTTTCCAACACCACCCTGTACGCTGCGCTCATCACCGGCAAGGCCCAGTCTCTGAAATCCCGGCTTGGCGTCGTCGGGCCTCGCGAAGGCGGCGCTCCAGCCCCCAACACCGATCTGCCCTGAGCCACCCTGCAGGCAGGCGCATCAATCGCCCGCCCAAACGGCATCAATGGCCTGACAAGACTTGCTTACGATCACCTTCTTACCGGAGATTGACATGCAGAAACTCTATATCGGCAACAAGAATTATTCATCGTGGTCCATGCGCCCCTGGGTCCTGCTGAAGCAAGCGGGCATTCCGTTCGAGGAAGTGATGGTCCGCTTTGACGACATGGCGGAATCATCGCCTTTCAAGCAGGCCATTCGCCAGGTGTCACCCACCGGTCGGGTTCCGGTTCTGGTGGACGGCGATGTGGTGGTCTGGGACAGCCTGGCCATCGCAGAGCATGTGGCAGAACGCTTTCCGGACAAGGGCATCTGGCCGTCTGCACCCGCCGCCCGCGCCCAAGCCCGAAGCGCCTGTGCCGAAATCCATGCCGGCTTTGGCGCATTGCGCAACTTTTGCGGCATGAACATCGAGGCCAGTCTGCCCGAGGTGGGCACCATCGTGATGCGCGATCAGGCGGGCGTGCGGGCTGACCTGGCCCGCATCGTCGAACTTTGGGGCGGTCTGTTGCAACAGCATGGCGGACCCATGCTGTTTGGCAGCTTCACGTCTGCGGACGCCTACTTTGCCCCGGTGTGCATGCGGATCCGCACCTACGCCCTGCCCGTGCCACCTGCAGTGGCGGCCTATGTGGAGCGAGTGGCCAAGCTGTCCGCCGTGAAAGCATGGATTGAAGACGCGCTGCTGGAAAAGGATTTTGTCGTGATTGACGAGCCCTACCGGGCTTCGCGCTGAGCAGGCGGGGCCTACACTGGCCCCATGGATATCTACCTGGTCGGCGGCGCTGTGCGGGATGCCCTGCTGGGGTTACCCGTCACCGACCGCGACTGGGTGGTGGTGGGCAGCAGTCCCGAAGAAATGCTGGCCCGGGGCTACACACCGGTCGGACGTGACTTTCCGGTGTTTCTGCATCCGCAGACGCATGAGGAATACGCTCTAGCGCGCACCGAGCGCAAGACCGCCCCGGGGTACCGGGGCTTTGTCTTTCATGCAGGCCCTGAGGTGACACTGGAACAGGATCTGGCGCGACGCGACATTACTATTAATTCAATAGCTGTCTTTGCCCATCAAATATCGGAAAATACTTCAAAATCTTTGAAATTTTCCGCAGAAGCCCTGGTCGACCCCTTTGGTGGCCTGCAAGACCTGCAACAGCGACGGATCCGTCACACCAACGACGCTTTCCGCGAAGACCCTGTGCGCATCTTGCGCGTGGCCCGGTTTGCTGCGCGTTTTGCCGACTTCGAGATCAGCGCAGATACCCTGGCCCTGATGCGGGATATGGTGGCCTGCGGTGAGGTGCGGGCATTGGTCGCCGAGCGGGTGTGGACCGAGGTGGCGAAGGGCCTGATGACGGGCCGACCCGCCCGCATGCTGGCCGCGCTGCAAGACACTGGAGCCCTGCAACACCTGTTGGAGCAGCCCGCATCCCCTTCCCCTTCCCCTGGCCATGGCACCGGCGCTTCGCTGGATGCAGCAGCGCGGGCCAACGCACCACTTCCGGTGCGCTACGCCTGCTGGACAGCCGAAGCCGGCCACTTGGCCAAGGCACCCCGAGATTGCGCTGAACTTGCTTCACTGGTCAGGGCCCACTGGTCATCGTTGGTGCGAAGTGGGTCGATGTCCGCAGCCTCGTGCATGGATCTGATGCAGTCCTGCGACGCTTTCCGACGTCCCGAGCGCTTCGGTGAACTGCTGGTGGCTGCGGAATGTTTGGGTGCAGAGCCACTCAGGCACGTGCTTGAGGCCCATGCTGCAGCACGGAAGGTGGTGCTGCCGCACCCCGCCCCTGCCGGACCCGCTGCCGGCCAGGTGCTTCGGGCGTTGCGGCTGGACGCCATCGCGAAGGCAGGGTTCTAGAGTGCCTGCCGCTCCAGCAGAGGCTGCCCCCCTTCAGGGTCTTCTGCAGGCATGCCCACTGGCGCTGTCGCGCTCCTTGTCGGGCAGCATGCGGCGTCAGGTGCCGTCGCTGGGTGGCGCTTTCTTGGTCACCATGCCGTACACCACCAGCAGGATCACAGCCCCCACCACCGAGGCGATCCAGCCGGCCGCTTCGCCGTGCTTGTAGAGGCCCAGAGCCTGCCCACCGTAGCTGGCCAGGAAAGACCCCGCCACACCCAGCACCGCTGTCATCACCCAGCCGAGCTTGTCGTCACCAGGCTTGACCGCTCGGGCGATGAACCCAACGACAAGGCCAACGAACACGGTCGAAATGATGGACATCATGGGAAGGTCTCCTTCAGATGAGGACAGGCACATGCCTGTTGCGGCGCAATATACAACCAAACGCGGTCAGGGGGACAGTCGCGCGGCTGAGATGGCCACTGCAAATGCGGCCCAGTCGCCCACTGCCTGACCCAAGCCGGCCGGGACCAAGTCACAGCCCCGAGTGAGTGGCGGCAGCTTGCCGTCCAGGAACGCGCGCAAGCGCGGCAACAGGAGATCCTGCTGGTGCCAGAACACGCTGCCGCCCATGGAAATGCGTTCCAGATCCAGAGTGGCCACCAGACCAAAAAGCATGCGCCCCATGGTGTCACACAGCTGGTCCACCAGCTCAGCGGCCAGCGCATCACCCGAACGCGCCGCGTCAAACAACGCGGCCGCGTCCGCAAAGCCGTGTGCAGCAAAGCGGCGGGCAATGGCATTGCCGGCGATGAGGGCTTCCACATCACCGCGCAAGCCACAACCGCACAGCGCGTCAACGCCGCTACTGACAAACACGTGGCCGGCGTGCCCGGCGTTGCCGTTTTTCCCGAGCAACACATGCCCGTCAGCACATACACCCACGCCGATGCCGGTGCTCCAGGTGACATAGGCGCAATGGTCCATGGCCACTCCCTTGTCCTGCAACGCACCCCAGCGTCGCTCGGCCTCCAGGGCCGCAATGCCGTCACCTCGCACCTGTACCCGGGCAAAGTGCTCGCGCAGCGGAGCCTCGATCGGGGCCGCCACCCAGTCGTTGGGCAGGCCGCGCTCAGCACCTGCCAGGCCGCCGCAGATGTTGGGAGCGGCCAGGGCAATGCTGCCGTCCAGCTTCACGAATGGCCCGCAGGACGAGACACCGACCGCTGCCACATCGCTCGGGGCCATGCCAGCCGCCGTCGAACTGGTTCCCAGCATGCGCAGGATTTGCTGCGCCAGGGCCGCGCTGCCGCCCTGCTTCTGGGTCGGCTCGATCACTCGGCCTTTCATGCCGTGTGGGGTCGCGATGACCACAGAGACTTTGGTCCCCCCAATGTCCACGCAAGCCAGGGCAGGAAGGCCTTCAAGCAGATGCACAGGCCAGGCAGTCTTCGTCGGATCGGTCATAGCCAAACAGATGGGGTTTTCATACGTAGCGGCCGATCAGGCTGGCCGCAAAACTGATGAGCAAGGTGGTGGACAACGGAACAAACCACTCGCGGCCAAACAGCCTGAAATGGAAATCTCCCGGCAGTTTGCCAAACCCTATTTTGCGCAGAAACGGGGTGAAGGCATTGATGAGCAGCAAGGCCAGGAAGACAATAAAGATCCAGCGCAGCATGGTGATTACAGCATTCAACCGGTCACAGCGTGTAGGTGCGGTCCCCGACGGCGAAGCCCCGGGGTCTCCAGCTTTCGGATGTGCCCTCGGGTGCAAATCCGATCACCTTGAACAACTCGCCCATTTCGTGCTCCATCAGCAGCTTTTGTGCCATGGCCCGCTCTGCGAGAGAAGCCTTTTCAAGCATCTCCAGCATGCCACAGTTCATCAGAAAACGGGCCTGGTTGCAGTAGCCCAGGACCTGCAACTGGCTGTCCTGGGCAGCCAGCGCCAATGCAGTGAAATTGACATGAGCTGTAATGTCCTTGGCACCGACGTCCTGCAGCGGATCCGTGTCCGCCAGATGCTGTTTGTGACACATCAAGGTGCCCATGTGGCGCTGAGGGTGATAGTACTCATGCTCGCCAAAACCATAGTCGATGAAGAACGCCGCCCCCCGCACCAGGCGCTGCGCCAGGCTGCGCACAAAGGCTTCGGCTTGCTGATGTGTTTCGGTCAGGTAGTCGTTCCCGCCTTCGGGTTCGATGGGGGGGCGCAATCCGGTGGGCCGGTCTTGCCAGGCAAGCTCTGACCGTTCAGAGGCGTTCGTCAGAATCACCCCCCGCTCATGCCAGGTTCCGGCCGTGCGCACCAGCAGTTGCACTGGCATGGCGTCGAGCACCTCATTGCCCAGGATCAGGCCCTCGATGCGGTCAGGCCAGGCGTCCAGCCACTGGACGCGCGCACCAAACCTGGCCAAGCTGGCACGCTGCTGCTCCCGCAAGCTGCCCGACAGGTCGAGGATGAAGTACCTGCGGCACGGCACCTGCATGGCATCCAGCGCGTCCAGTACCTGCTGCGCCAGCGCTCCACTGCCAGCGCCAAACTCAAAGACATCCAGCGTGTGCGTGGCCCGCATCGCATCGGCCACCTGCACCGCCAGGCATCGGCCAAACCAGGGCGACATTTCAGGGGCGGTCGCGAAATCACTGCCACCCTCTGGCATCAAACCCAATTTGGGCAACGCGTTGGCGTAATAGCCCAGACCAGGCGTGTAAAGCGCCAGCTCCATGAACCGATCGAACCCGAGCCAGCCACCAGCGGCACCAATGGCTTGTTCCAGGTGATGGAGCAAGGGGCTGGATAAAATTGGGGCAACTCGCATGGGCGCTGGATGTCAGGTGCCCATTGTCAGCCAACTGAGCCCAGCCCCTCCCGCCCCATATGCAAACTTCAACCGCTCCCACCGTGCTGGTCACGGGCGCCGGCAAACGCCTGGGACGTGAAATTGCCCTGTTGCTGGCCGCCGGGGGCTGGCAGGTCGCTGTGCACTGCCGGCAATCACTGGTTGAGGCGCAGCAGACCGCCCAGGATTGCATGGCCCAAGGCCCTGCCGCTGCAGTGTTCCAGGCAGATCTGGCCGATGAGGGCGCAGTGCGTGATCTGTTGCCGAACGTGGTGGAGCGCTTTGGCACCGTGCAGGCCGTGGTCAACAGCGCGTCCAGCTTTGAATATGACACCGCCGACAGCTTCAGCTACCAGCAGATGGACAGACATCTGCGCACCAACACCGGCGCGGCCGTGCTGCTGGCCGAGGCCTTGCACACGCATGTGCGCAACCTGGCTCAACCCAACCCACAGGGTGTGGTGGTGAACCTGCTCGATCAAAAACTGTGGAATTTGAACCCCGACTTCTTCAGCTACACCCTGTCCAAAGCTGCATTGCATTCAGCCACCTCGATGCTGGCGATGGCGCTCGCGCCCCGTGTGCGGGTGGTGGGTGTGGCCCCCGGGCTGACCCTGCCCAGCGACTGGCAGACCGACGCCAAGTTCTCCGCCATGCACCGCCAAAGCCCCTTGGGTCGCTCGTCCACCCCCGCCGATGTGGCTGCCAGCGTCAAGTTCGCCATCGACAACACGTCCATCACCGGCAGCACCCTTCTGGTGGACGGAGGCCAGCACCTCATGCGCTTTGAGCGCGATTTTTCGATGATGTGAGGGTCGGAACTTGAGCCCACTCACGCAATCTGGCCAACAAACCCTCACGCTCAGCGGCCTGCGCTTCACCGCCAGCCTGGGCATCCTGGACGAAGAAAAGGCGGCGCCGCAACCGATCCGGGTGGACGCAGAGCTTCATCTGGGCCAGCAGCCGCTGTTGCCCCAGGATGATGACATCCTGCGGGTGCTCGACTATCGCAAAGTGCGACGCATCATCATTGAAGAATGCACTGCCGAGCACGTCAATCTGCTGGAAACGCTGATCGGCAAGCTCTGCCACCGGCTCATGCATCTGCCCGGAGTGCTCGGCGTGCGGGTGCGGATTGCCAAGCTTGAAATTTTTGACGACTGCGAAGTCGCCATCCGCATGGAGACCGGCCAATGGTGAATCAGAGCGTTGACATCCACAAACTTGAAAAGCGCCTGTGCCGCCAGATGGGCGAGGCCATCACCGAGTTCAACATGATCGAGCCCGGCGACCGCGTGATGGTGTGCATGAGCGGAGGCAAGGACAGCTATGCGCTCCTGGACATCCTGCAGAAGATGCAGGCCCGTGCTCCAGTGGATTTCGAGTTGATCGCTGTCAACCTGGACCAGAAACAACCGGGCTTTCCAGAGCATGTGCTGCCGGACTACCTGCGTTCACAGGGCGTACGCTTTCACATCGAGGAGCAAGACACCTATTCCATTGTGAAGCGGGTGATTCCGGAGGGCAAAACCCTGTGCAGCCTGTGCAGCCGGCTGCGTCGCGGCATCCTGTATCGCGTTGCCAGTGAACTGGGGGCCACCAAGATCGCGCTGGGTCACCACCGCGATGACATCCTGCAGACCTTTTTCCTCAACATGTTTTTCGGTGCCAAGCTGAAAGGCATGCCGGCCAAGCTGGCCAGCGACGATGGTCGGCACGTTGTCATCCGGCCCCTGGCATTTGTGGCAGAGGCCGATCTGGCCAAGTGGGCGGCGCACCGCCAGTTCCCCATCATCCCCTGCACCCTGTGCGGCAGTCAGGAGAATCTGCAGCGCAAGCAGGTGGGCAACTGGTTGCGTGAATGGGACAAGCAATTCCCGGGCCGGGTGGACAACATGGCCAAGGCGCTGGCCAACGTAGTGCCCTCGCATTTGATGGATGGCGCCTTGTTTGACTTCCATGGCCTGCAGGCTACTGGCATGCCTGACGTCAACGGTGACCTGGCCTTTGATGAAGAGCCCTGTGCGCCAACGGCAGTGCCCCACAGCATCAAGCTGCATGCAGCTCCACCACCCCATGGTTGAACCCACGCGGATCATCGCCGTGCGCCATGGCGAGACGGCCTGGAATGTCGACACGCGCATTCAGGGGCAGCTGGATGTCGCTCTGAACGCCCGTGGCCGTTGGCAGGCATCGCGGGTGGCTGCTGCCCTGGCAGACGAGGCTATCGATGCCATCTACACCAGCGACCTGCTGCGGGCCTGGGACACCGCCATGTCGACAGCCCAGCTGCTGCAGATGAACGTCATCACTCGGACTGGTTTGCGTGAACGTGGGTTTGGCGAATTTGAAGGCAAGACCTTTGCCGAAATTGCAGAACTCTGGCCTGATCAGTCGCGCTTATGGCGCGATCGCGACCCAGACTTCGCCCCACGGGGGGGTGGCGAATCGCTTGTGCAGTTCCGCGAACGCATCGTCACCGAAACAGCAGCACTGGCCATGCAGCACCCTGGTCAGCAGATCATGGTCGTGGCGCATGGGGGCGTGATGGACGTGCTGTACCGCGCAGCAACCCGGCAGGACATCCAGGCACCACGCACCTGGGACCTCGGCAATGCCACCATCAACCGCCTGCTCTGGACACCCCAGGGCTTCAGCATCGTGGGGTGGGCCGACAAAAGCCACCTGGACAACACTCTGGACGAATTCACGAGCTGAGGGAGAGAGCGGCAGACACCCTGGGTGCGTGCCAGAATGGCTTCGGTTCAGTCAACCCCTTGATGGAGGTCACCATGCCTGTGTTTCGTCCCCTGCTGGTTGTCGCGCTGGCCGTTGCTGCCTGCTCCGCTTCCGCCCAGATTGCAGTGATCGCCCTGGAAAACAAGGTGGTACTGAACAATGGCGTCAGCACTGTGGTGGCATCTCCCAAATCGGATGGAGCGGCCATTCTGGACCTCGGTGTGACCCCCCCGCGCCTGCTGGCGCAAATCGATCTGCCTGCCGCCACCGTCCTGGGGCCACCCACCACTGTGGCGCTCACCCCAACCAGCTCCCTGGCCCTGGTGGCGGGAGGCCAGTCGCACGACCCGGCAGATCGCAGCAAGCTGGTGAATCACAACCTCGTCAGTGTGATTGATCTGGCTGGAACTGCACCGCGCTTCATCGGCAGTGTGCAAGTTGGCGCGCAAGCCACTGGCATCGCGGTCGCGCCCAATGGGAAGTTGGCTTTGGTGGCCAACCGGGGTGAGGGCACCGTGAGCATCCTGTCGATCAACGGAAATCTGGTCACGGCCACCGGCAAGCTGACATTGGGCAAGCCCGATTCAGGGCCCAGTGGCATCGTCTTCACCCCGGACGGCGCCGCTGCGCTAGTGACGCGCGATGGCGACAACACGGTGACGGTGCTTAAGGTGACCGCAGATAAGGTGGAAGCGGCCGGTCGTGACATCGCGGTTGGCACGCGCCCTTATGGCATCACGATGTCCGGTCATGGCCGTTGGGCCGCCGTGGCCAACATCGGCCGGGGCGGCGGTGACGCCGACACGGTGTCGCTGATCGACCTCACCAAAAGCCCTTACCGGACCGGCGAAACCTTTACGGTTGGACAGACGCCTGAGGGGGTGATGGCGTCTCCGGATGGACAGCATCTGGCCGTCGTGGTCATGAACGGCAGCAACAAGCCGCGCCAGAATCCTTTCTATGCCGACCATGGCTTTCTGCAAATCTGGCGCATCGCTTCCGCAACAGAGCGTCCGATCAAGGTTGCCGAAGCTGCCATCGGCCATTGGAGCCAGGGTGCCATCTTCAGCCATGACGGCAAAACGGTCATGGTGATGAACATGGTTGAGAACGACCTGCAGGGTTTCAGCTTTGACGGCAGCAGCCTGCGAGAAACAAGCCGCATCAAGCTGAACGGTGGTGCCGCTGCCGGCCGGGTGGCTGGGGTCAACTGACCGTCCGGATTCGCTTCTATTGCAGGCGCTGAACGTCTGGTCATGGCCAAAGTCATCGCCCTCGCCTCGCCCGTCTTTCTGCTCCTGATCGGGCTGGAATGGTGGTGGGCCCAGCACCTCGCCGGGACGCCAGACCGCCCTGCCAACAACCATGCCGGACGCCCTGCGCTGGGGTACCGGTTCCACGACACCCTCAACAGCCTGTCTCTGGGCATGATGAGCCAGATGGTCAACCTGCTGACCAAGGGCGTCCTGGTCTTTTTCTACGCGCTGGCCTACGAACACGTGGCGATCTGGCCGCATCTGGCGCTGTGGCACACCGCCGCGGGCATGCTGCTCGCTCTGCTGCTGTACGACTTCTGCTATTACTGGCTGCACCGCATGGGCCACGAGGTGAATGTGCTGTGGGCTGCGCACGTCGTCCACCACCAGAGCCAACACTACAACCTGTCCACCGCGCTGCGGCAGACCTCCAGCGGCTTTCTGCTGGGTTGGATTTTTTACCTTCCGATGGCTCTGGTCGGTGTACCGCCAGAAGTGTTTGGCGTTGTTGCGCTGATTGATCTGCTGTACCAGTTCTGGGTGCACACCGAGTTCGTCGGCAAACTCGGCTGGTTCGACCGCTGGTTCTGCTCCCCCTCCAACCACCGGGTGCACCACGCGGTGAACGACGCCTATCTGGACAAGAACTACGGCGGAATCCTCATTGTGTGGGACCGGATCTTCGGCAGCTTTCAAGAGGAAGAGGAGCGCTGCATTTACGGTACCCGTTCGGCCTTGAACAGCTGGGACCCGATATGGGCCAACCTGGAGGTTTATGCCAGTCTGTGGCGTGATTGCCTGGCGGCCCCCCGCTGGCGCGACAAGCTGCGGGTGTGGCTCAAGCACCCCGGCTGGCGGCCTGCCGGACTGGACGCAATCGACCCGAAGCCCCCTTTCCGGCTCGATCAGGTCTTCACCTATGACGTGTCCAGCTCGCCTGGCAAACGGTTGTTCAACGGGGCTCTGTTTGTGTCACTGCTGGGTGCTGTGGTCGCGGTGCTGGAGCTGGCAGCAACACGGCCGCCAGACCTGACCGCCGCCAGCGCCGTGGGGGTGGCCGTGGCCTTGTGGGCCCTGGGTGCACATGTGCAGACCCATTTGTCGGGACGCATGACCCTCCTCGTCCTTCTGGCGGTCCTGGCCACCTTGAGCAGTGTGCTGAACTGGACCGTCTGGCATTTTGGGTTCAAGCCGTTGGTGATGATTTTTGCTATATTTTATGTAGCTAACTTTTCATATGGAGCATCGGGAAAAAATCATTTTTCTTTAAAATCTTCTTCGCTCACCCTGTTGATGGCTGCACTGGCCATGAGCGGTGTTGGCGACGTGTTGCTGATGTTGCCCGGCAACCTCTTCATTCCGGGTCTGGCCAGCTTCCTAGTGGCGCATCTGTTTTATCTGGCCCTGTTCCGCAGCGACATGAAGGCGGCGCCATGGTTTCCATCGAAACCGGCATTGGCGGGCACTCTTCTGGCGGCGCTGGCCATGTATGCCTTGGTCTGGCCGGGTCTGCGTGACCCGGTGCTTCAACTGGCCGTTGCGGCCTATGCACTCGTCATTGCTTTGATGGCCGCGCAGGCCCTGGGTCGGGCCACGGTGCAAAAGACAGCTGCCAGCCGACTGGTGGCAGCGGGCGCCTGCTGGTTCATGCTCAGTGATTCGCTGATTGCCATCAACCGGTTTGTCCAGCCCATCCCTCTGTCGGCGTTCTGGATCCTGGGCACTTACTACCTGGCGCAGTTGCTGATGGTCGGCAATGCCTTGCGCGTCCGCCGCACCGATTCACCCGGCTCAGTCTGAGGGGGCAAACAGGCTGTCGTCGGGACGGGCGGGGGCAGCCACCCCCAGGTGCCGGTAAGCCGCCAGTGTGGCCACCCGTCCGCGCGGGGTCCGCTGCAGAAAGCCCTGCTGAATCAGATACGGTTCGATCACATCCTCGATCGTGTCACGCTCTTCCCCGATGCTGGCGGCAATGTTGTCCAAGCCCACCGGGCCGCCGTCAAAGCGGTGGATCACGGCCTCGAGCAGCTTGCGGTCCATCAAATCAAACCCCTGCGGATCGACATCGAGCATGTGCAGTGCCTGTTCGGCCAGCTTCAAGGTGATCCGGCCCTGGCCTTTGACCTCGGCGTAGTCGCGCACCCGACGCAGCAGTCGATTGGCAATGCGCGGAGTGCCGCGCGACCGGCGCGCGACTTCAAGGCCTCCTTCGTCGTCCATTGGCACCTTGAGCAAGCCTGCGCTGCGGTGGACGATGCGGGCCAGCTCCTGGGGGGTATAGAACTCCAGCCGCGCCACGATGCCGAAACGGTCACGCAGCGGATTGGTCAACATGCCGGCGCGGGTGGTCGCCCCCACCAGCGTGAAGGGCTGCAGGTCGAGCTTGATGGAGCGCGCCGCCGGGCCCTCGCCGATCATGATGTCGATCTTGTAGTCTTCCAGCGCGGGGTAAAGGATTTCTTCGACCACAGGGGAAAGGCGGTGGATCTCGTCGATGAAGAGGACGTCATTCTTCTCCAGGTTGGTCAGCAGCGCGGCCAGGTCTTTGGGCTTTTCAAGCACCGGGCCGCTCGTCTGCCGCAGGTTCACGCCCAACTCATGCGCAACGATGTGCGACAGCGTCGTCTTGCCCAGGCCAGGGGGACCAAACAGCAGCACATGGTCGAGGGCCTCACCGCGCTTTTTGGCAGCCCCCATGAAGATTTCGAGCTGTTCGCGGATCTTCTGCTGGCCCACATATTCATCGAGCAACTTGGGCCGCAAAGCGCGCTCCACGGCCTCTTCCTGCGGCGACGCCGCCGTGCCGGTCAGGACCCGGCGCGGTCCTGCCGTAGCAAAGTCATCGCCGAAATTGTCGGTCTGGATACTCATTTGGCCAGGGCTTTCAATGCCAGCTTGATGCCCTCACTGACCCCGATATCTGCAGGCAAGGCCTTGAGCGCAGCGGCGGCCTCGCGGTCGCTGTACCCGAGGGCCAGCAAAGCTTGCAGGATGTCGGCTTGCGCCTCGCCGGCCACACTGGCGCTGCCCATGATGCCGATGTCAGGGCCCAATTTGCCTTTGAGTTCCAGCAGCAGGCGCTCAGCGGTTT